>NZ_JACJVM010000018.1:0-52257 GCF_014212065.1 Aequorivita sp. 609
CGACAGATCTTCTGCGCAGTCTCCACCACAGAAGAAGACGGACCAATAACTATAGAGCAGATCTCTCCAGTTATATTTACTTTGGGCTCCCAATTTGGGCAGAGCTTCATTAAGAATCTTACCTATTTCTTTATTATCGAGTTCTTCAATTACAAAATTTAAGCCCCCAAAGGCCGAGATTCCGTTGGATTTTAATATCTTCATAACTTCTAATTAAGTATCACCAATTTAGGTGATTACAATAAAACCGTAAAGCCTTAATCATTAAAGCTTTACGGTTTTTATTAACAATCAGTTGCGGATTTGAGATGCAATCGCGCACCAGCGGGGGCTAGCCAATCAGACATAAGCAATATGTGGGATATAATAAATGCAAATATAAATAGCCAACAAATACCAACTTTTAGAATACTTTACGGAGGAAACTATTATGAATACTAAATTTATTATTTTATTTCTTATTTCTCTAACACCTTTTTCTTCATTCGCACAATCCTCAAATGACTGGTACGAATTTGAAACTATCGTTTATACTCCTAAAAAAGAGATAACTAAATTTATTGATAGTGAAATATTTACTTGCTTTAATGAAACGGATATTGACACATCAAAGATGCAATACCACTTACAATTTTTAAATAATAATGATTCAATTATATTGAGCTTTGCTACATCTAACAAGTTAATTACTGATGTTGCCGTTGAATGGGACCTTTTGAAAATTAGGGGTATATTCTATTACCGCAATAGATTAGCAATTATTGAAGCCGATCATTCTGAATTATCTATTCTTGATAAATTTTTCACAAAAACTTGTAAAAAGAAAACGATAAAAGTAGAATTAGATAAATATGGAGAGCCAATTTGTGGAGCAAACTATTTAGTCGTGGGCAAAAAATTTATTTTTAAAAATAGGTTTAGTTCATTTGATTAATAAGTTTGTGGCAAAGTCCCCTCTCCCGCACTCCCGAAGCTTCGTGAACATCGCGTGGTTTTCCACCTTCTTAAAATTCAATCTCGAACCTACAAATAGTTTCTTTTTGGAAAGCAAAAATTAGAGATTTTATAGTTTTTCAGTATTTTGGTTGCTGAGTTAAGCTTTTATTAAACTTCAGGAAACCACACGAAAGGATTGGCTCGGTCGAATTTCATTTCGTGCAGTAGCGGGGAGAAGCCTCCCTATTTAATAAAAACCCGAGTTGATTCTCTTATTTATCATTTTTTCGCTTTCCTAATTTCGTTTTTACTTATTCAAAAGCTATCTTTGGACCAATGCAAGAAGTAAAAATAATAGAATGTCCGCGCGATGCGATGCAAGGCATCAAAGAATGGATTCCCACCGAGCTAAAAGTGAAGTATATACAATCACTATTGCGATGTGGTTTCGATACTATAGATTTTGGAAGCTTTGTTTCGCCAAAAGCAATACCGCAAATGCAGGATACAGCCGCGGTGCTTTCACAGTTAGATCTATCTGCTACAAATAGTAAATTGTTAGCAATTATTGCAAATCTACGCGGGGCAGAAGATGCTGTAAAACATCCAGAAATTCAATATTTAGGGTATCCTTTTTCGATATCTGAAAATTTTCAGATGCGCAATACCCATAAAACTATTGAAGAGTCGATAGTATTGTTAGGTGAGATTCTAAACATTGCAGATAAAAATAACAAAGAAGTTGTTGCCTACCTATCTATGGGCTTCGGAAATCCTTATGGCGATCCCTGGAATGTCGAGATAGTAGGAGAGTGGACAGAGAAGCTTTCTGCTATGGGTGTTAAGATTTTATCGTTAAGTGATACAGTTGGTTCTTCTACACCTGAAATTATTTCATATTTATTTAGTAACTTGATCCCTAAATATCCTCACATTGAATTTGGTGCTCATTTGCATACTACCCCAAATGCATGGCACGAAAAAATAAGCTCGGCTTTTGAGGCTGGCTGCAGAAGGTTTGATGGTGCTATTCAAGGCTTTGGCGGTTGTCCCATGGCAAAAGATGAGTTAACAGGAAATATGCCTACCGAAAAAATGTTAAGTTATTTTACAACTGAAAAGATTTCGAGTAACATAAATCCTATGTCTTTTGAAAGCGCATATAATGAAGCTACTAAAATTTTTACTAAATATCATTAATAAATAAAGCTTAATTTAAACTGAATTATTGTAATTTGTTAAGCTAAAGCTTTTTACATTTTAATTTAATATTTATTACAGATGAAAAAAACTTTACTATTTTCTTTTCTTCTTGCGATTCTTTGCTCTGGGTGTTCAATAATTAACACAATTCCAAAGGAAGATCCTATACAAGGTGCGGGTGCGGTTACCTTAAAATTTATTCAAATTAACGATGTTTACGAAATTTCTCCACTCAATGGTGGTGAGTATGGAGGGCTAGCAAGAGTAGCATATATACGCGATTCTATCAAAAAGGATTTTCCTAATACATTTATGTTTCTTGCTGGAGACTTTTTAAATCCTTCTCTTCTTGGAACTTTAAAACACGAGGGGGAAACGATAAACGGTAAACATATGGTGGATGTGCTAAATGCTATGGAAATAGATTTGGTGACCTTTGGAAATCATGAATTCGATTTAAGTGAATCGGAATTACAACAAAGATTGGATGAATCGAAGTTTAAATGGACATCAGCAAATGTACGGCATGCTACAGAAGAAAAAGTAAGTCCGTTTACAACAAAATTGGAGTATACTAATGCACCAATTTCCGACTATGTAACATTTCCGGCGCATGATGAAGAAGGAAATCAAATTCAATTTGCTGTTTTTGGGGTTACCCTTCCTTCAAATCCGAAGGAGTTTGTTTCTTATGAAAATATTTATGAAAGTTCTAAAAGAGCGTATAATGAAGCCATAAAAAAATCGGATTTTGTGGTAGGCTTAACGCATGTATCTATTGAAGAAGATCTAGAAATAGCTAGGCTTTTAAGGAATTTACCTCTAATAATGGGAGGGCACGAACATTTTAATATGTTGTTAAAAGAAGGTAGAACTATTATAACAAAGGCCGATGCAAATGCAAAAACGGTATATGTCCACACCCTTATATACAATCTAAGAACGAAAATGTTATCTGTAGCTTCTGAATTGGTTTTTGTAGGCAGCGATGTGCCATCGGCTCCTAAAGTAGAGCGAGTGGTGAAAAAATGGGAAGAATTGTTGGATAATAAATTAAAGGAAGTTGTTGATTCTCCTTACGACGTTATTTATAAAGCCGATGAAATGCTAGACGGGACAGATGATGCAAATAGGAGTAAGCAAACCAACCTTGGAGATATAATAACGAGATCAATGGCACATGCGTATAATAATAAAGTAGCGGGTGCAATTGTTAATGGAGGATCCATACGTATCGACGATAATTTGCAAGGAAATATTACAAGCACAGACATTTTTAGAGTGCTACCCTTTGGAGGGAGTGTGCTAAAAGTTCAAATTAGAGGAAGTCTATTAACTGAAGTTTTAGAATACGGGAATAATCAAAAAGGATCAGGAGCATATTTACAAAGATATAATTTTACTCAGGACTCTAAAGGTAACTGGTTAGTTGGAGGGACTCCTATAAATCCTAAACTTCGCTATACAATTGCAATAAGTGACTTTCTTATGAAAGGGCTAGATATTCCATTTTTAACTCCAGATAATAAAGGTGTGGTGAAAGTATATACCCCTTCTGAAAAAGAAAATGCAGCAGATATTCGCAAAGCAATTGTTTCTTATTTAAAATCTAAAAAATAACTAATTCTAAATAAGCTAATTAGAAGTCTTTTTAAGTTCTTGCTTTAGGGAAAAACTTTTTTCAAAACTTATTTAAAATAGTTCTAAATAATTTTGCGAGGTTTTATTTTCTCATTTATTTTTGCGGCTGAAATTTTAATCTATTTTAATTCAGTCTAAATAACATTTGATGAAAGCAATTACTTCACTCGTATTTTTATTTTTTTTCACAATATCCTTTGCACAAACAGTTCAAGATTCTATTCCTACCAATTCGGAACAGAAAGAAAACGCTTCACAACGAATCCTTTCAGGTAATTCTGGAGGTGCTGTGACTATTGGAGGATATGGTGAAATGGTATACAATCAGCCAGAGGGCGACAACGGAACCTTAGATGTTCATCGACTAGTACTCCTTTTAGGGTATAAGTTTGATGAAAAAACACAGTTTATCACGGAAATAGAAGTTGAACATGTGGAAGAAATCTATGTGGAGCAAGCTTTCGTAAATTATGCAATTAGCAATAATGTTAATTTACGTGGAGGACTTATGTTGGTTCCAATGGGGATTATCAACGAATTTCACGAGCCTACTACCTTTAATGGAACAAGCAGACCTGCAGTAGATCACGATATAGTACCTACTACTTGGCGTGAACTTGGGGTTGGAGTAACTGGACGTATACCTGAATATTCACTAGGATATCAGGCGTATATATTTAATGGTTTTAAATCTACAGCCTTCGATAGTGATGGCGGTGTAAAAGGATTTTTAAAAGGTAAGGATGGTCTTAGAGGTGGTCGTCAAAAAGGAATTAAGTCTACTGTAGATAGCCCAACACTATCGGCAAAAGTTGATTATTACGGTATTCCTGGATTGCGTTTCGGCTTAGCGGGATATTTTGGTAAAACGCAGGCAGATGATAAGGTTGAGGATTTAGATGGTGCAAACATTGGTATCTCTATGGTTGGATTTGATGTGCGTTACGCCTTCCGTAAGTTTACTGCGCGCGGAGAGTTTGTGTATGCATCGCTTTCAGATACCGATAAATACAACGCGCTTACAGGTAAAGATTTAGGAAGTGCTCTTATGGGATATTACGTAGAAGGTGCTTATAATTTACTACCTATGACTGCTAAACAAAAATTATATGCTTTTGCTCGTTACGAACATTATGATACTCACGCTAGCACAGAAGGTACTTTGGTGAGAAATGATGCATATAACCGTCAAGATATAACTGCAGGACTATCCTATCACATTGCAAATGGTGTAGTTGTAAAAGGAGATTATCAAATAAAAGATAATGCAGTTGATGGAGCTGACGTAAAGAATCAACTTAATTTTGGAATTGGCGTTTGGTTCTAAAACCTATATGAACTAAGTATTTATTAAATTAATTTCAACATAAGAATTTGAATTCAATACCTTTGCTCTTTACTAATTTTCTAAGGGAAAATCGGTTGAAACTCAACCAAACTAAATATAAAGAGGAAGGGTATTGTTTTCTTTAAATTAATAATATTAAACTGATGATATTAAGGTCGTTTATTTTATTTGTTATAGCGTTAACTTCGGTTGCTTTTTCAATTCCTGAGAATGTGGAACGTAAAGCAGATAAGGAAATTGCAAAATTTTACAATACAGAAAATTTTGCAAAAGAAACAATTGCTGTTTCAAAGGATTTAAATGCTAAAACAATGTCGGAGTTTGGTAATGAAAACCTTTTTAAAATTCTATCTGGAGGTAAATTTCTAGGATATGGATATATAGGTAACGCACCAAGTAAAACGGCTACTTTTGATTATCTAGTTTTATTTGATAAAAACTTCGTTGTAACTAAAAGTAAAGTGCTTATTTATCGCGAAGAACACGGAGGGGAAATTAGCAGTAAAAGATGGTTGAAGCAGTTTATTGGGGCATCGCCAACAACAGAAGAACTTGTTTACAACCGTAATATTATTCCAATAAGTGGAGCTACAATTTCGGTTAAATCGTTAACTACCGAAATAAATTCTTTATTAAAAAGTATAGCTATTCTTCAAAAATCTATAAAACTCTAAATGCAACTTCACGGCCAAATTCATAATCTTCCTCGATACGTAAAACAATTTATAGCAGCTTTTGTTATTGTATTAAGCGTAGGATATTTCACAGGTTTAAATTTTGTTCGTCAAACAGATTCTACAGATACTAAGGGACTTGTAGAAAACTACCTCGGTAATGAGGATGTTGAAGATGCAGCTGTGATGAAATTTAAAAAAAGTGAGCGTGAGATGCTTACTATATTACACACGCATATATTATCTATTTCATTTATATTCTTAATATTAGGTGTTTTGGTTGCTATAACCTCCTTGCCTGTAAAATTGAAATCATTTTTAATGATTGAACCTTTTGTTTCTATCATTTTAACTTTTGGAGGGATATATTTTATGTGGAAAGGTATGTTGTGGATGAAATGGATTGTGATGTTATCGGGCACCTTAATGACTTTGGTTTATATAATTGCCGCGGTAGCCATTTTGATGCAATTATTTGTGTCTAAAAAATAACCTTATTTTTTCGAAATTTTGAGCGTATCGCAATGCTAAATTTGATGTCATAAAAGATTTCAGAAATAATAAATTTTAATTATTTTACCGTATATTTGCACGCAATTAAAACATAACTACATTCCGATTCTGTCACTTCAGTTTAGCCTCGGAAATTAAATTAATTGCAATGACTGCACACAACAACAAAATTCTTGGAGAAGGCCTTACTTATGACGACGTACTTTTAGTGCCCGCATATTCTGAAGTTTTACCTCGTGAGGTTTCAATAACCACCAAATTTTCTAGAAATATTACACTTAACGTTCCAATAGTTTCTGCAGCTATGGATACCGTTACTGAAAGCGCTATGGCAATTGCTATGGCTAGAGAGGGAGGAATTGGTGTTCTTCATAAAAATATGACCATTGAGCAGCAGGCTGCCGAAGTAAGAAAAGTTAAGCGTGCGGAAAGCGGAATGATTATAGATCCAGTTACGCTTCAAAAAGAAAATAACGTAGGAGATGCTCAAAAAACAATGCGTGAATACAGTATTGGTGGGATACCTATTACTGATGAAGCAGGATTACTTATCGGAATAGTAACAAATCGTGATTTGCGTTTTGAAAAAGACTTGAAACGTCCGTTATCTGAAGTTATGACCTCAGAAAATTTAGTGACAGTTGCGCAAGGAACTTCACTAAAACAAGCAGAGATAATTCTTCAGCAAAACAAAATTGAAAAGCTTCCTGTTGTAGATGATTCAGGAAAACTTTTAGGGTTAATCACCTTTAGAGATATAACAAAACTTACCCAAAAACCAAGTGCTAATAAAGATCAATACGGAAGACTTCGCGTAGCAGCAGCTTTAGGCGTAACACCTGATGCAGTAGATAGAGCAGAAGCTTTGGTAAATGCTCAAGTTGATGCTGTAATTATCGATACAGCTCACGGGCATACAAAAGGTGTGGTGGATGTTTTGAAAAAAGTAAAAGAAAAGTTTCCAGATTTAGATGTAGTAGTTGGAAACATTGCAACGCCAGAAGCTGCATTGTACTTAGTTGAGGCAGGGGCAGACGCTGTAAAAGTTGGTATCGGACCAGGTTCAATATGTACTACAAGAGTAGTTGCAGGAGTTGGTTTTCCACAGTTTTCAGCAGTTTTAGAAGTTGCTGCAGCTTTAAAAGGAACAGGTGTACCTGTGATTGCAGATGGTGGAATACGTTATACAGGCGATATTCCTAAAGCATTGGCTGCCGGTGCAGATTCTGTAATGTTAGGTTCGCTATTAGCAGGAACTAAAGAATCTCCAGGGGAAACAATTATCTATGAAGGAAGAAAATACAAGTCATACCGAGGAATGGGTTCTGTGGAAGCTATGAAACAAGGTAGTAAGGACCGCTACTTCCAAGATGTAGAAGATGATATTAAAAAATTAGTGCCAGAAGGAATTGTAGGACGTGTACCATATAAAGGTGAGTTAGTTGAAAGTATGACTCAGTTTATTGGAGGTCTTCGCGCTGGTATGGGATATTGCGGTGCAAAAGATGTTGAGTTTCTAAAAGAAAATGGAAAATTCGTTAAAATAACATCTTCAGGGGTTACAGAAAGCCATCCTCATGATGTAACTATTACTAAAGAAGCTCCTAACTATAGCAGATAATATTTTCAATATATATAAATTAAAAATAAAAGACACTAGGAAACCCTAGTGTCTTTTGTTTTTAATATTATTTGGTATTACTCCAACAAGACCAACACTACTTGCAAAAAATATTATCAATAAAAAAAGGTGAAGTTATTGACCTCACCTTTTTAAAATTTAAATGATAAAAAAATTAGTTTCCTTCGGCTTCTTCAGCAGTTACTGAAATGCCAAGTTCTAATAAAATTGGAACTGTAAGGTCGTAAGCCGGGTCTAAATATACTATGTCTTGCGTTGCTCTAGTTACTTGAGTATAGCCTTGTTGTTTAGCTACTTTTTCTAGCGCTTGACCTATTTTAGCGTATAATGGTTTTAAAGCTTCTTGTCGCCTTATTTCCATAAGTTTTGCCCCGTTTTGCTGAAACTTTTGAATATCGTTATCTAATGCTAGCAAAGCTGTTTGTTTTTCTTTCTTCTTTTCAGCTGAAAATGTAGCTTCATCTTTTTTATACTCTTCAAGAAGCGCTTTGTATTCGTCTATTTTTTTGTTTAAATCTACGTCTAAAGACTTTCCGTAAGTTTCCATTTCAGTTTGTACAGAAGTAAGTTCTGGCATTTTTGAAAGTATATACTCTATGTCTACAGCACCTACTTTTCCTTGTGCAAAAGTGGAAAGACTAATAAAGAAAACGGCAATTTTTAAAAATTTCATCTCGTTTATAATTAATTATTTAGAGGGCAATATTACTATAAAATTTACAAATAACCCTAAATGATAGAATTAGAGTACGCTAAATTTATCTTAATTTAATGCATCAGGATTAACACTTATGCTTCATCGTAATACTGTCCACGGGTAGGTTTTAGTGTTTCTCTCAAAGAATTCATTAAATCTTTATCAACAACCATATATGCCGTGTGATGCATTTTTGAAAGTTCCTCTTGGCCTATTATTGGATTGTTGAGATTTTCCATCTGTGCAAATTCAGATAGATGTATAGTGTGGTGTTTTGCTGTTTGTTCGGCGTTAGGGCCGCGAAAATCCCAGATAAGTTTTACTCTTTCATTCATTCGTTTGTTTTTTATAGATCTCAAATACTTTTTTTAAAATTTAAAATCTAAATTTTAAGACCAATGCAAGTTAAGTGTTTTTTGTATTTATTTTATTATCGAAGACACTATATTGCCGATAAATTCGTTTGCTTTTGGGTGTGAGTTCACGTAGGTTTTTGCTATTTTCGCACATTTGTAAGCCAAAATATTTGTATAGGCATAACTTCATTTAAAACAATAATTCAATAATAATGAGAAAATTTCTTACCGTATGTCTTTTAGCTTTTTTAAGCGCGACGACAGTTTTTGCACAAAGTAAAAAAGATGAACTTCTAACGATAGATGGTTCTCCTGTTTATGTAAAAGAATTTAATCGTGTTTATAAGAAAAACTTAGATCTTGTTCAGGACGAATCTCAAAAAGATGTCGACGGCTACTTGGAGTTATTTATAGATTATAAATTAAAAGTTGCTGAAGCCCGTGCACAAGGTTTAGATCAAGATCAATCCTACGTAAGAGAGCTTTCTCAATATCGCGATCAACTTTCAAGACAGTATTTAGCAAAAGATCAAATTACTGATGAATTGTCTAAGGAAGCCTACGAAAGAGGTAAAGAAGAAATTAATGCTTCTCATATTTTAATTCTTGTTGATTTTGATGCAATGCCACAAGATACATTGGCTGCTTATAATAAATTAAAGAGGATTCGCGAGCGCGCTTTAAAAGGTGAAGATTTCACCGAATTAGCCAAAAAACATTCTGAAGAACCTAATGCTTCAGTAAGTGGTGGAGATTTGGGTTACTTCTCGGTTTTCCAAATGGTTTATCCTTTCGAAACAGAAGCTTACAATACTAAAACAGGAGAGATTTCAAATATAGTTAGAACTCAGTTTGGGTATCACCTTATAAAAATAAACGATAGAAGAGAAAGAGCTCCAAAAATTGAAGTAAGTCATATAATGATTTCCGACAAAAGAAAAGAACGCAATTTTGATCCTCAAGAGCGTATTCAGGAAATTTATAAACTTCTAGAGCAAGGGGAGTCTTTTGAGAGTTTGGCAAAACAATACTCAGACGATAGGGGTTCTGGAAATAAAGGTGGCGAATTAAAGCCATTCACTAGAGGCGATCTTAAGGCACCAGAATTTGAAGCAGCTGCATACAAACTTAAAACTCCAGGTGAATTAAGTAAGCCTGTAAAATCTGAGTTTGGATGGCATATCATCAAATTGAGAAATATTATTCCAGAAGAAAGCTACGAAAGCCAAAAAGAAACGCTTGATAAAAAAGTAGAGGGTGGCGATAGATCTAAAGTAGTATATCACGCAGTAAATAAGAAAATTAAAGATAAATATGGTTTTAAAGAAGGTGTAGATTATTTGCCGTTTTTTGATAATTATGTTTCAAAAGATGTCTTCAATAGAAGATGGGAAGGTGAAGAGATAAAACCAGAAGACGATAAGGTGTTGTTTACAATTGGTGATAAAGATTTAAAGTATTCAGATTTTGCTACTTATATTTCTTATCGTCAAAAATCTACTAGAGCTTTTAAAGATAAAACTCTTTTATTAAACAGTTTATATGAAGAATTTGTGAACGTAAGTTTAACAGATTACTTTAAAGACAAATTAGAAGATGAAAATGAAGCGTATGCAGCTGTTTTAGATGAATACCGAAATGGGCTTTTGATTTTTGATGTGATGAATAAAAATATCTGGCAAAAAGCTAAAACTGATACCGTTGGTCTGAAGGAGTTTTATGATAAAACAAAAAGCAATTACACTTGGAAACAACGCTTAGATGCTGAAATCTATTCGGCAACTTCTAAGAAGGTAGCTCAAGAAATTCAAGCGATGTTGAAAAACAACAAGTCTATTGATGAAATAAAATCTGAAATAAATAAAAATGAAGAAGTAAAGGTATTAGCTTCAACTGGTACTTTTGAAGTTGACGCTGATGATTTACCTAAAAATATTACCGCTAAAAAAGGTGTGTCGGATATTTACGAGAGTAACGATTCGTATATAGTTGTAAATGTAAAAGATATCTTAGCTCCTAGTATAAAGCCTTTAGATGAAGTAAAAGGTAGAGTTTTAAGTGATTATCAAAATCATTTAGAGCAGGAGTGGAATAAAACTTTACGTGCTAAGTATAATGTTCAAGTAAATAAAAAAGCCTTAAAGCGTATTAAAAAAGAGCTTAAGTGATAAGAACAATTCTTTTTTCTCTCATATTATCATCCGTTTTCACGGGCTGCAATTACTTTGAAAAACCAACAGAGGAAAACGTTGTAGCTAGAGTTAACGACAACTACCTATATTTAAGTGAGGTTGAAAGTTTAGTTCCAGAAAACTCTTCAAAAGAAGATAGTATTTTAATTGTCAATAATTATATCAATCGTTGGGCAACTCAACAATTGCTTATCGAACAAGCTAAAATTAATTTATCACCGGATAAGCTTCAGCAATTTGATAAATTGGTTGAGGAATATAAAAACGATTTGTTAACCGAAAGCTATAAAGGAGCTGTTGTTGGTAAACAAATAGATAGTGTGATAACTGAAGAGGATTATAGAATTTATTACTCTACAAACATCGATAATTTTAGACTAAAAGATTTATTGGTAAAATTAAGATACATACATCTACCTCCCGAATACGATGGAGTACAAGAGGTGAAACAGAAATTATCACGCTACGATAAAAAAGATAAAAAGTCATTGACTACCGAAAATTACAGATTTGTTTCAAGTAATTTTAATGACTCGGTTTGGATTAAAAAACAAATGCTACTCAATGTTTTACCTGTTTTAAAAGGAATTAATGAGCAAGTGTTAAAAAAATCAAATTTTGTACAATTACAAGATTCTTTGGGGGTATATTTGGTGAAAATTGAAGATGTACTCAATCCCAATGATACACCACCACTATCATACATTAAACCTACTTTAAAGCAGATTATTCTCAACAAAAGAAAGCTTGAACTTATAAAAAAGTTTGAAGCCGATATTACTAAAGACGCTATAGAAACAAAAAACTTTGAAATTTACACCAATGAATAAATTCTTATTACTATTCCTTTTATGCACACCAATGATTTACGGCCAAACAGTATTGGAGCCGGATAGCAGCGGAGTTGTAAAAAGTAACGATTCGCTTGTAGTGAGTCAAGCTCTTAAAAAAGATACAATAGTACCGTTTAAACGATTTAAAGCCGAAGGCGTTAGCGCAGTAGTAGGCGAGCACATTATTTTGGATAGCGATATAGATAAAGCTTATGTTGAAATGAAGTCGCAAGGTATGTCTGTTGAAGATGTGAGCCGTTGCCAGTTAATGGGGAAGCTAATGGAAGACAAGCTTTATGCTCATCAAGCTAAACAAGACAGTATTATGGTTGCTGATGCCGAAATAAATGGGATGATAGACCAGCAATTACAGTATATGGTTTCGGAGCTAGGGAGTGAAGAAAAAGTTGCTGCTTATTACCGTAAAGACAATATTGCAGATTTAAGAAGAGAGCTTTTTGAAGCAAATAAAAATATAAAATTAGCTAGCCTAATGCAGCAAAAGGTAATTGAAAAAGTTGAGATTACTCCTGAAGAGGTGCGTACATTCTTCTTTTCAATTCCAGAAGATGAGCGTCCAGTATTTAGTGCTGAAATTGAAATTGCTCAAATAGTAGTTGAGCCTGAAATTACGCAACAAGCAAAAGATGAAGTTATAGCTAAGTTATACGCTATGCGTGCCGATATTATCGATAACGACGCAAGTTTTTCTACTAAGGCTGTACTTTACTCTAAAGATCCAGGTTCTGCTTCAAAAGGAGGTCTATATGAAGGAGTTAAAAGAGATTCACCTTGGGCTAAAGAATTTAAAGATCAGGCTTTTTCATTGTTAGAAGGAGAAGTAAGTGAGCCATTTGAAACCGAATTTGGATATCATATTCTTTATGTTGAAAAAATTCGTGGTCAAGAAGTAGATGTACGTCATATCTTATTATTCCCAGAAGTTTCACAAAAATCTATTGATGAAGCTCATAAAAGAATGGATGAAATTAGAGCTGAAATTGAAGCCGGAGAAATCACTTTTGCTCAAGCAGCTCAAAAATATTCAGACGATAAAGAAACACGCAATAACGGAGGACGATTAGTAAACCCAGTTACTTTCGATACTAAATTCGACTTAACAAAAATGGACCCTACCCTTAGTGCTAAGGTGTACAACCTTGAAGACGGTGAAGTGTCTAAAGTTTTTACAGATCGTGACCGTACAGGTAAGAGTAGTTTGAAAATTCTTACAGTTACCAAGCGTTTTGAAGAACACACTGCAGACTATTCGAAAGACTACGAGCGTATAAAAGAATTGGCATTACGCGAAAAGCAAATCAAGGTAATAAGCAAATGGCAGAACGAAAAGATTAAAAGTACCTATATTAGCATCAACGAAGATTACCAAGATTGTGACTTCGCAGGTGATTGGGTAAAATAATTTATGATTTTTTAATATGTCAGACGTAGCAGCCGTAAAACAACTGGTTTCAAAATACAATGCCCTTAGGCAGGAAATTAAAAAAGTAATAGTAGGTCAAGATGAAGTGGTAGAGCAAGTATTGCTTTCCATATTTTCTGGCGGTCATGCGTTGCTTATCGGTGTTCCTGGGCTTGCAAAAACCTTGTTGGTGAATACTGTTGCTGAAGCTCTTGGGTTAAACTTTAAAAGAATACAATTTACTCCAGACTTAATGCCTAGTGATATTCTAGGTTCAGAAATATTGGATAAAGACCGTGAGTTTAAGTTTATCAAAGGTCCAATATTTGCAAATATTATTCTTGCAGATGAGATTAATAGAACTCCGCCGAAAACACAAGCAGCACTTTTAGAAGCAATGCAAGAACGCGCTGTAACTGTGGCCGGACATCACTATAAATTAGATTTACCTTATTTTGTACTCGCTACACAAAACCCAATTGAACAGGAAGGAACCTATCCCTTACCTGAAGCGCAATTAGACCGTTTTATGTTTGCGATTAACTTAGAATACCCTTCATTTGCTGAGGAAGTAGAAGTTGTAAAGCAAACTACCGCTGGTGTAAACCAAAGTGTAAATGCACTGTTTACAGCTCAAGAAATTATCGATTTTCAACAGCTAATTAGAAGAATTCCTGTTGCCGATAACGTTATTGAATACGCTGTTGGACTAGTTGGAAAAACGAGACCGAATAGTCCGTCTGCACCTGAAATTGTAAAAAATTACGTCGATTGGGGAGCAGGACCTAGAGCTTCACAAAACCTAATTTTAGCAGCAAAATCGAATGCCGCTTTAAATGGAAAATACTCTCCAGACATTGAAGATGTTCAGAAAGCTGCTATCGGAATCTTAAGACACCGACTAATAAAAAATTATAAAGCAGAGGCTGAGGGCTTAAGTATAGAAGAAATTATTAGAAGTTTATTCTAATTCTTTGCTTTAATCTTTTCATTAGAATTATAGGGTGAAGTCTTTCACAGTAATAATTTTAGTTGAAATAAAATTAGACACTTATTAAGTTGCTCTTTTCTTTTTTAAATTCTCATTATTAGTAGCTAAAAATTAAAGAATTGATATTTTTTGACAACTAATATTAGTTTTAAGTGAATTATATTCATTAAAGAAGCAACTTCGTTAAATACTTTTTAAATATTCCAAATTTTTGTAAATTCGCAACAACAAAAAATACAACTATGGCTTTTGATATTGATATGATTAAAAAGGTGTACGCCCAGATGGCAGAACGTGTTGATAAAGCACGTGAAATCACGGGTAGACCCCTTACACTTTCTGAAAAAATTCTTTATTCACACCTTTGGGATGGCACTCCTAATACGGCTTTCCAACGTGGGAAAGATTATGTAGACTTTGCTCCAGATAGAATTGCTTGCCAGGATGCAACAGCACAAATGGCATTGTTACAATTTATGCAAGCTGGAAAAAAATCGGTTGCAGTTCCAACTACTGTTCACTGTGATCACTTAATCCAAGCAAAACAAGGTGCTGCAAAAGATTTAATGCGTGCTAACGAAACAAGTAATGAAGTTTTTGACTTCTTAGAATCTGTTTCAAATAAATATGGAATTGGTTTTTGGAGACCAGGAGCTGGAATTATTCACCAAGTAGTACTTGAAAACTACGCTTTCCCTGGAGGAATGATGATTGGTACCGATAGCCATACTGTAAACGCGGGTGGTTTAGGAATGGTTGCAATTGGAGTTGGTGGAGCCGATGCAGTTGATGTAATGGCAGGAATGCCATGGGAGTTAAAATTCCCAAAACTTATTGGTGTTAAATTAACTGGTAAGTTAAACGGATGGACTGCTTCTAAAGACGTTATCTTAAAAGTAGCTGGTATTCTAACTGTAAAAGGTGGAACAGGTGCCATAGTTGAGTATTTTGGTCCAGGTGCAAAGAACCTTTCTTGTACTGGTAAAGGAACTATCTGTAATATGGGTGCCGAAATTGGAGCGACTACTTCAACATTTGGTTACGACGATTCTATGGAGCGTTTCCTACGTGCTACAGATAGAAATGAAATTGCTGATGAAGCAAACAAAATACGCGAGTATTTAACTGGAGATGATGAAGTTTACGAAAATCCAGAACAATACTTCGATCAAGTAATTGAAATTGACCTTTCTACATTACGCCCACACTTAAACGGTCCATTTACTCCAGATTTAGCTACTGAAGTTGGTGATTTAGGTGAAAAAGCAAGAAAAAATGATTGGCCACTTAAAGTTGATTGGGGATTAATCGGTTCTTGTACAAACTCTTCATATGAAGATTTATCCAGAGCTGCATCTATCGCACAACAAGCAATTGATAAAAAATTAAAGTCGAAAAGTGACTTCGGAATTAACCCAGGTTCAGAACAAATTCGCTATACAGCAGAGCGTGATGGCTTACTAGATGTTTTTGAAAACCTTGGGGCAACTATCTTTACTAACGCTTGTGGACCTTGTATTGGACAATGGGATAGAAGTGATAGAAAAGGTGAAGAAAAAAACACAATTGTGCACTCTTTCAACAGAAACTTCTCAAAACGTGCAGATGGTAACCCAAATACACACGCTTTTGTAGGTTCACCAGAAATGGTTGCAGCCATTGCAATTTCAGGTCGTTTAGATTTCGATCCTATGAACGATACTCTTATTAATGAAGATGGAGAAGAGGTTAAATTGGACGAGCCAGTAGGACTTGAATTACCTCCTAAAGGTTTTGCGGTTGACGATAATGGATATTTAGCGCCAACTGAAGACGGTAGCACTGTTGAGGTAAAAGTTGCAACGGATAGCGAGCGCCTTCAATTGTTAGAACCATTCGTGCCAATTCAAGATGCTGAATTACAAGGTGTAAAACTTTTAATAAAAGCATTCGGAAAATGTACTACCGACCATATTTCTATGGCAGGACCTTGGTTACGTTACCGTGGACACTTAGATAATATTTCAAACAATACATTAATTGGTGCTGTCAACGCTTTCAATAAGAAAACAAACTTCGTTAAAAATCAGTTGACTGAGGAATACGGAGGTGTACCCGATGTACAGCGTCAATACAAGGCACAAGGAATTAAAACTATCGTTGTGGGTGACCATAACTACGGTGAAGGTTCTTCTCGTGAGCACGCAGCAATGCAGCCTAGATTCTTAGGTGTTGCAGCCGTTTTAGTAAAATCTTTTGCTAGAATTCACGAAACAAACTTGAAAAAACAAGGTATGCTTGGATTGACATTTGCTAATGAAGCAGATTACGATCTAATTCAAGAAGATGATACTTTCAACTTTGTGGATATTGCAGACTTTGCTCCTAATAAACCATTGACAATTGAAGTTGTTCATAAGGATGGAAGTAAAGATGTAATTATGGCAAACCATACTTATAACGATGCTCAAATTAAGTGGTACCGTGAAGGTTCAGCTTTAAATTTGATTAAAAAGCAAAACGCTTAAAAATCACTGTTTTCAATATACAAACCTAACAGGTTTCATTACCTGTTAGGTTTTTTTATATCTTAGAGTTATGATAGGTTTTTTAAAAGAACACTGGAGCAATATTTTATTCGTTGGATTACTTGTTTTACTTATTATCCCACAAACGAGAATGCCAATACAAGTTTTTGTACAACGATTAATATCATTTTCTCCATCTGAAAAAGCCGAGTCTAAACGAGAAACGTTAACCGATTACAATTGGAGTTTACAGCCGCTCAATTCTGAAGAAATCAATTTCTCACAATCAGAAGGAAAGGTTACAATAGTAAATCTTTGGGCTACTTGGTGTCCACCGTGTGTTGCAGAAATGCCTTCTTTTCAAAAACTATACAACAGTTATGGAGAAAAAGTAGATTTCTATTTCGTTACTTCAGAAACTCCAGAAAAGATTGAGAAATTTATGGATAAAAACGGTTATAATTTGCCGATATATATTCAAAAATATAAAGCACCAACACAGTTAGAATCCAATGTGCTTCCTACTACTTATGTAATGTCTAAAACAGGTGAAATAGTTATAGATGAAACGGGTGTAGCCGATTGGAATAGCAAGAAAATGAGAGCCCTTTTAGATAAACTTCTATCGGAATAGATAATAAGGTTAAGTACACTATTTTATAATTTCTTCCGTTTTTGAAGGGTATTTCTCTTTAAATTTTTCCATTAATACAAATATTGTAAGCAACATGGTAAGTGCGTAAACACTATCTTCAATAGGAACAGTTCCTATTCGAATTCCTAGGTTTTCAGCATCATTATACCAAACTACTTGTTCGTTAATCCAACTTCCAGTTAAGAAACCATTCACTATAAAAAACGGAATTAATAGCACCAAAAATACTGGGAAGAATATATTTAAAGCACTTCGCATATAGTTGAAGACTAATCCTAGTAAAACCACAGCATAAGCGAAATTAATTGCTGTGTACCAACGGTCGAAGTTGTATAGAAGAATTGCAATAAAAATAGTTTGCAGAGTGTAATAAACTATTTTAGTAAGCTTATTTGAAAAGGCAAACTTAGGCCATAAATCTTTAAAAGCATATATGGTGAATAGACAAGCGTAGGGAATACAGATAAAAAACAGCCATTCTTCAATGGGGAGATTAATTAATCGATATCCTGAAAGGTAAGTATCATTAAAGCCCCAAAAACCATTTTGAGTGAAAATGATATCCCAAGAAACAAAAAAAGCCATCATTATAAATGTGGCGGGAAAAAAGTATTTCCACAATTTGTAGAACTTCAATTTTGGGTGAAAACTGAAAATAAAAGGAATGCTTAATGAAGCTAAATCCAATACAAAATAAAGGTGCCACATAATTTATTTCTTGAAGTATTTTAATGGTGGAAGTAACATTCCGAAACACTCTCCATCTTCTTTTCCTAAGTGTTTATGGTGCATTTTATGCGCTCTCCTAATGCCTCTAGCATACCAATTATTTGCATTTCTAAATAACTTAAAGCGCTGGTGGATAAAGATATCGTGAACAAAGAAGTAAGCGAGCCCATAAGCAAAAATCCCTAATCCGATTGGTAGTCCAGCCCAGAAGCCATAATAGCTCCACCCGATAAAACAGCTTATACTTATTAACGCATAAAAAAGAAAAAAATAATCATTGCGTTCCCACCAACTGCCGTGATCTTTTTTGTGGTGATCTTTGTGTAACTTCCATAAAAACCCGTGCATAACATATTTATGAGTGAACCACGCCATAAATTCCATTATGCAGAAAGTAGCAATGAAAATTATTATCCAAAGAACTGTATCCATTTTTTCTATTTATCGTTTTATGTATTAGGAATCTTATTTAGAAATAATGTTACCTCACCAAATTTAATTGATATTTCACATAGCTCCTCATTAAAAGCCCAATCTTTTCAGTATTTGGGATTCGAATCCGAGTATTTTTAATTTCTAAAGCTGGAGTTTTTTGAAGTTTTTTCAATAGCCTTTTATAATATCTATACGCAATAAAAACTCCGAGTTTCGCTTCATTTGGAAGGTGTAATATTCCCTGATATCCTTTGTCGAAATTATCAGTTATTTCACTAATTATACCTTGTTTTGAAATTTCATCTAACGAATCCAAATTTGCATTTGGAAAATAAGTTCGTTGTAGGTTATCGTGGTCTTCTTTTAAATCTCTAAGGAAATTTACCTTTTGAAAAGCCGAACCCAAGTTCATAGCTGCTTCTTTTAGAGCTTCGTACTTATCGGTATTTCCTTTTACAAACACTTTTAAGCACATTAGCCCAACAACATCGGCTGAGCCATAGATATAGTTATTAAATTCTTCTGGAGTGGCGTAAACCTGTTTAGTTAAGTCTAAGCGCATACTTGCCATAAAGGTGTCTATCAACTCTCTTTCAATGTTGTATTTGTAAACGGTATGTTGAAATGAATTTAATATTGGATTTAGACTAATACGATCTTCCAAAGCTTCATTTAAAGCAGTTTCAAAACGATTAAAAAGTAATCCTTTGTTGTAATCGTGAAACGAATCTACAATCTCATCGGCGAAGCGAACAAACCCGTAGATATTGTAAATATCTTGACGAATAGATGGTGCTAACATTCGTGTAGCTAACGAAAAAGATGTGCTGTAAGTTTCAGTAACCTTTTTGCTGCAGGATTTAGATACTATGTCGAAAAGCTCTTTCACTTTTTTATTGATTTTTCAATTAATCCTGTTGCCAATTTTCCTGAAATTAAAGCTGGTGGTACTCCGGGACCTGGAACAGTAAGTTGTCCTGTGAAAAATAAATTCTTCACTTTACTACTCTTTAAATTCGGTCTTAAAAATGCAGTTTGCAAAAGCGTATTTGCAAGTCCGTATGCATTTCCTTTGTAACTATTATAATCTGAAATAAAGTCGTTTACACAAAATGACTCTTTAAATATAACTGATTTTGTGATAGATTGATTCGTAACACTTTCAAATCTTTTTATTATTTTTTTAAAATACACTTCTCTTATTTCGAGATTATCTTCCAAACCAGGGGCAAGAGGTATAAGAAAAATCCCTAATTCTTTTCCTTTAGGCGCAACATTCTCATCTGTTTTTGAAGGGAAACTAGCGTAAAATAAGGGTTCTTTAGGCCATTTGGGATTGTCGTAAATTTCTTCAGAATGTTTTTTAAAATCTACGTCGAAAAACAAAGTGTGATGATCTACATTTTGAATCTCTTTATCAAATCCTACATAGAAAAGTAGGGCAGAAGGAGCAAAGGTTTTCTTTTTCCAATAACTCTCAGAATATTGTCGGTATTTAGTGGGTAGCAAGCTTTCTGTATGGTGATAATCTGCACCGCTCAATATAAAATCGGCATTTACTTGATTTCCATTTACTATAATTGATGTGGCTTGTCCATCTTCAATATTTATATTTTCAACGTTTTGATTTGTTTTAATTGTAACACCTAGCTCTTCTGTAAGTTGCTGAATTCCTTTTACTACAGAATACATCCCTCCCTTTGGATGAAATGTACCTAAACCAAAATCGGCATAATTCATAAAGCTGTAAAAAGATGGTGTATTTGATGGCTTAGCACCTAGAAATAAAACTGGAAATTCTAATATAGAAATTAGTTTTGGATTGTTAAATTCTTGCCTAACGTCTTTACTGATTGTGCTAAAAAACTGTCCAACTTTTTTTATGGTGGCAGTAGTTACGAGTTCTAAAGGTGAAACTCCAGGTCGATAAACCAAATCTTTTATGGCTATATTGTAATTGTCTTGGGCTTGTGCAATAAACTTTTTTAGCTTCGTTGAGCTGCCTACTTCTTCATTTTCAAATGCAACACAAATTTTATCTAAAGTATCTTCAATGCTTATATGATCGTTTTTTCCAAAAAAAACTCGATAGGCTGGATTGAGTTTTTCTAATTGGTAATATTCAGCAGGAGACTTCCCGAAATCGGAGAAAAATCGTTCAAATACATCTGGCATCCAGTACCAAGTAGGGCCCATATCGAATTTAAACCCATCCTTGTTTAACTGCCTAGCGCGGCCCCCAATACTTGAATTTTTTTCATATATAGTAACACTATATCCCGCTTTGGCTAAATAGCAAGAAGCAGCTAGTGATGAAAACCCAGAACCAATAATTAATACGGACTTGTTCATTTTGTTTAACAAATGTACAAAATAATTAAACAATATTAAATCATAAAATGACTAATTAAAAATTTTCATCTCAAATAATTCTTATTTGCACAGCAATTTTTACAGTAAGTGGGTAGTGTGATAATGTGAGAACTTTATAATGTAAAATATTTATAAAGTTGTTTCAATGTGTTGGGTAAATAATTCCAAACTATTAAAAACACGAATATTATTATATGTGTTTACTACCTGATCAACTTTTTTACCTAAAATCCAAAGTTCACAAGGTTTTATATGGCTAACTTTCTCTTGAAATTCGCTTATATAATTTTCTACCTGATCTGTCTCTGGTTGTACTGTAAAATACGTCACGAAAACGATTTCAGATTGGGTTTTTACTACGTGGTTTAAACTATCAATGGGTACGTTTGCTCCTAAATATATAGTGTTATACCCCGCTGATAAAAGTTCATAATTAGCATATAAAAGCCCTATATCGTGAATTTCTTTTAGCGGTAGATACAATACAAAAGTTTTGTTTTCTTTCGCTGTTGGAGTGTCTTTTATAAGATTGTATTGTTGAATAATTAAATGGCGTATTTTTTCTGAAATAAAATGTTCGTGAGAAGGGTCAATAGTTCCAGAATGCCAAAGAATTCCTGTTTCATTTAATAGTGGAACAAATACTTCTAAAAACACTTCTCGAAACGATTTTTGCTCTATTAGTTTCTTAAAAGTAGTGTCAAAAAGTTCACTATCGAACTCGAACATAGCTGTCTTTAAAACATTACAAGCATATTCGGTGTTTAGTTCGTGAACATTCTCTTTAACTAATTTCTGAAGCTCAGTTTTATTAAGACTTGCTAAGGTTGAAATTTTATGACCTTCATTATATAAATAAACAATGTTGAGAAGCTTTTTTAGGCTTTCGAGATCGTATTTCCTTATGTTGGTATCGGTGCGATTAGGCTCAAGAAGATTATATCGTTTTTCCCAAATCCTAATTGTATGGGCTTTAACGTTTGAAAGATTTTCAAGATCTTTTATGCCGAATTGAGTTTTAACCACAAAAATTAAATAATTTATATTTCAAGGGTGAAATTACTAAAAAGAAAGAAGGTTTGTTTAAAAATTTGAATTTATCTTTAAACAATTCGATACGTATATCGATTAAATATACACTAAAATTTGTACCCGGAATGGGACTTGAACCCACACGTCCATAAGACACATGGCCCTCAACCATGCCTGTCTACCAATTCCAGCACCCGGGTGGATGTTGCTATAAGCTGCTAGCTTACTCGAACAGAGCGCAAATATAATATTTTATAAAATTAAAGCTAAAGCGTTCAAAGTTTATTTGAATATTATTTCTTGTTTTAATTTCAATAAGAAGCTTAATATGATTTTGGTCATTATTAGAGTCGTTAATTAAGGTTATATTTGATATAATAAGTAACAAATTTGTGATATTATGACTATAAACATCCAATTCATAAAAATGCCAACTAGTGAGGCAATGTCTGAATATGTTAAGCAAAGGCTTGATAAACTAGGCGAAAAATACGAATGGCTTATTCGTGCAGATGTAAGTTTTAAAATGGAAAATAACGTCTATGGAAAAGGTAATATTTGTGAAATTGAGTTAAGCCTGCCTGGACCTAAGATTTTTGCAGCTTCAACCGAAACAACTTTTGAAGCAGCAGCTAAAGAAACAATCTCGGATTTAGAAAGACAACTTAAAAAACGTAAAGCAAAATTTTCAACCCACTAAAAACATAAAGATGAAAAAAATATTAGTCCCTGTAGATTTCTCGAAATATTCCGATTACGCCATGGAAGTGGCTGCTGGAATTGCTAAAAAACAAAACGCTGAAATTATTGCCTTGCATATGATGGGGCTTAGTGATGCGGTAGTAACAAGAAACGAATCGAGAGAGGTTTTTGAAGCAATGTACTATATGAGGCTTGCCGAAACAAAGTTTGCAGAACTTTTGGATAAAGATTACTTAGAAGGTGTTAAGGTAACCGATACAGTTCATAATTATACAATCTTCAGTGAAATAAATGATGTTGCTAAAGAAATGAACATAGATCTTATAGTAATGGGATCTCACGGAAGTTCTGGTTTAAAAGAAGTCTTTGTAGGTAGTAATACAGAGAAAGTAGTTCGTACTTCAGAAATTCCGGTTTTAGTGATAAAACATAGACACGAAAAATTTAATCCGAAATTGGGGGTTTTCGCTTGTGACTTTTTAGAAAATTCAGTTGGACCTTATAAACGTGCAAAAGAGGTTTTTGAAACTTTCGGAATAGATATGCAAATGCTGTATGTAAACCTAGCTGGAGATTTTCGCAGTACAAGAGAAATTGAAAAAAGAATTTTAGATTTTTTCAAATCTGCTGGAGAATCAAACCCTTTGGAAAGCTTGAACAGTGTGGCTCACTACAACGAATATTCTGTAGAAGCAGGAATATTTGGTTACAGCCAAATAGTTAATGCAGATATTATTTCTTTACCAACTCAAGGTAGACAAGGCTTAGCACACTTTTTCTCAGGAAGTATAGGGGAAGATGTAGTAAATCACTCAGATTTGCCAGTTATGACATTTAGAGTTTAGTTAGTTGCTATCGACATCAATTAACTTTAAAAAGCAGAAATTCACCAATTGAATTTCTGCTTTTCTTTTCTTTATTAAACGGTGTTTAACGCTATGTCAATCATCTTAGAAAAACTTCCTTCTCGTTCTTCAGAAGTCGTGGTTTTACCAGTTACTAGGGAGTCTGAAATAGTTAGAATAGACAAAGCTTTTACATTGTATTTTGCCGCAATGGTATAAAGCCCTGCAGTTTCCATCTCAACGCAAAGTACCCCATATTCAGCCCATTTTTTATAATCTTCAACATTGTCTTCGTAGAACTGATCGGTTGTAAGAATGTTTCCAGCTTTTATAGAAATGTTATTTTCTTTAGCATAAAGTACAGCTTTTATAAACAAATCGAAATCGGCAGTAGGAGCGAAATCGGAGTTTGAAAACCGTGATTTATTGATGCCAGAATTTGATGAAGCTGCCATTGCAATTACTATATCGCGAACATTAATATCTTTTTTATAGCTACCTGCCGAACCTACTCTAAGTAAGTTTTTAACGCCATAATCGTTTATAAGTTCGTGACAATATATTAAGGCTGAAGGAACTCCCATTCCTGTACCTTGCACCGAAATACGCTTTCCTTTATAAGTGCCAGTATAACCATACATTCCGCGTACTTCGTTATAGCACTTAGCATCTTTTAAATACGTTTCAGCTATCCATTTCGCTCGTAAAGGGTCACCAGGAAGAAGAACAGATTCTGCAATTTCGCCTGCTTTGGCTTCAATATGTGTGCTCATTTGTATTTGTATTGTTAGATGTAACAATTTGAATTCCGGAAGAAGTTCCTATTCTACTCACGCCTAGATCGATGTATTTTTTTGCTGTTTTTGCGTCTCTAATGCCCCCCGAAGCTTTTATTTTTAATGTGTCACCTACAGTTTCAACCATTAATTTCACGGCATTCTCGGTCGCTCCGCCAGTGCCAAACCCTGTGGATGTTTTTACAAAATCTGCTCCGGCTGCTTTTGAAATTTTACAAGCGGTAAATATCTCGCTATTGGTTAAATAACAAGTCTCAAGAATTACTTTTAATACTTTATTTCCAATTGCCTTTTTTATATCTGAAATTTCTTTTTCAACAGCATCGAACATTTCAGATTTTAAAAATCCTAGGTTAAGCACCATGTCAATTTCATCGGCACCTTCTTTTACACAATGTTTTGCTTCAAATAATTTTGAATTGGCAGAATTCGCTCCCAAAGGAAAACCAACTACAGCAGCAATTTTTACATCGCTATTCTTTAGTTCGTTTTTAACCAATGAAATATAACAGCTGTTCACACAAACAGCGTAAAAATTATACTCCTTAGCTTCATTACAAAGCTTGATTATATCATCTTTTGTTGCTGTGGCTTTAAGAAGGGTATGGTCTATATATTGATTTAATTCCATCAGTTTTTATGCTGATTGATAATAGAAATTAAATCATCTTTTTGCAAAACACCACTCTGACGCCATTTTTGCTCTCCATTACGGAATAAAATCATGGTAGGAACACCTCTCACTTGAAATTGTGCTGCAAGCGGTTGGTTTTTGTCAACGTCTATCTTTACGATTTTTACAGAATCACCAAGTTCATCTTTTACTTGTTTTAAAATAGGAGCTAACATTTTACAAGGCCCACACCAGTCAGCGAAAAAATCAACAAGAACAGGTGTTTCGGAGTTAATTATATCTTTAAAATTGCTTTTCATCGAATTTTTATAGGATTAAATCTGCCAAATAGTATTAGTATTTGGCTGTGAGTTAATACGATTTATATTTAAACGATAATTTAATATTTGAAGGCTAAATTATCAAGTTTTATTTGCTAAATTTTCAAAAACTATACCGTTAATTTATAACATTAAAAGGTTCTTTTTATGCTTTCTAAGCACTGGCTTCAGCATTTCTAAAGGTATTTTAATAGAATACGTTCCAGTGTATGAAGGGCAAATAATGCAGTCGTCAAAATAGTATTCGGCAACCATATCGTTTATTACAAAGTTGTTTTTAGCGTTGAAAAAATCGTCGTCAGAGATTGTCCAACAATCGTAATACATTTCACCCGATTGGATTTTTTCTTTTAAAAATTCGTTTAAAATCTCTTGAACTTCTTCTTCTGTTCCGTCGTTAAAAAAATCTTCGAATTTTAAGAAAACTCCGCGCTCCAAATCAAAGTTTAAAGTCTCAAAAGTGTAAGCAGCATGGGCTGCACCCGTGTAGTGATTTTCTTTGTAGAAAAGTACACTTATTATTCTATCATTAAGATTATAGATTTTGTAATCTACACTTCGCAGTTCATTTTGCCTTGGAATTCCTAATGAATCACACAAGCGCTTTTCGTCTAAAATTTGCTTTTCTATTTCTTTAATGTCTAAATAATTCTTCTTGATATATTCATTGAAGTTCTCAAACTGTGGTTTGATTTTTTCATTTAAATAAGGGTATTTAAAATCTAATGTAAACCATTCATCTTTTTTTAAAATTGACTTAGAAACTAGTAATGTTTCCAATTCTTCTTTTTGATCCTTTTTTTCAAGTAGTTCTTTTCTTTTAATATCTAGGGTTTGCTCCATCAACTTCAAGTCTTTATCTGAAACACTGAAAGAATCAGCACTTTTCTCAATTAGTTGTTCGTCTTCACTTTCAGGTTTTACTTTATTGGAGTCGTTCTTACAGGCAAGAAAGGTAAGAAAGACAAGGATTGGAAGAAGGTTTTTCATTTTAAATTTGGTTTGAATTATAAAAATAACGAAAGATTTTTATTGTAGAGAAGAAAGTAGGTTTAATTAAGAGTTATTCTTCAAGTAGTAATTTTAATTTGGCAAGCATTACAAGTTCGCTTTTGTTTTTACCTGAAAAAGAACTCGCAATAGCATCAGCAGTTTTCCAAATTAGTTTTTTTCGCTCTTCAGTAAAAAGTTTTGAATTTTCTTTTTTATAGTCGGCAAAACTGTCAAAACAATCGTTTGCATCAAGCTGTTCATAGTCGAACCAATCAAATACTATTTCAATTTGATGTGCAGCGTCTCCTTGTAATGAGCCTTTATCGTTATCAATGTTTTTCCAATTCTTTAGAACCATTTTTTTAAGAATATCATATTCTTCTTTGCGCACAACCTTGTCAGCAGCTGCAATTGCGTAAAAGAGTTCTCCCATTTTCTGGTAAAAAAGCAATTGTGGTTTATCCATAATACCCATAATTCTGTGGTTATAAAATGTGTAAATCTAGCTTTAATTCATTTTAATTTTAATGATATAAATCAGTTAAGGGAAACTGATAAAATTCCTTACTTTTGTAAGGAATGAAGGTATTTGACGAAAAAAAAGGTAATATTTTTAAAATTCTTTCTGAAGCTATTTCAGAAGGAATTGTTATTGTTAACGACAAACATGAAATTGTAACCTCTAATGATGCAGGTGATAAAATGTTTGGTTACGAACACGGTGAATTAATTGGTAAAAACCTTAGTGTTTTAATACCCCAGGAATATAGGAGTAATCACCATGTTCAAGTTAACGAGTTTATGGAAAATAGCGACCCGAGACAAATGGGTCATGGTCGTGATTTATATGGAAAAAGAAAAGATGGCAGCACCTTTCCTGTTGAAGCTGGACTAAATCCATTTGAAGTTTATGGCAGCAAATATGTAATGGCTTTGGTTACAGATATTTCTGTTAGAAAACAACAGGAGTTGCAAATTAGAGAGCTCAACAATGAATTAGAACTGAAAATTGAAAAGCGAACACAAGCTTTAAAAGAAAGTATTATTGAACTCGAAAAAGAAGTAGTAAAAAGGAAAGATGCCGAAGATAAAATTAAAGAGTCTTTAAGAAAAGAACGAGAGTTAGGAGAGCTTAAAACAAAGTTCCTATCCTTAGTTTCACACGAATTTAAAACCCCATTAAGTGGAATCCTTACGTCTGCAACCTTGGTAGGGAAATACAAAGAGACTAGCCAACAAGACAAAAGAGAGAAACACTTAAAAACGATTCAAAATAAAGTAAAGTATCTTAATAATATCCTCAACGACTTTTTATCTATAGAGCGTTTAGAATCTGGGAGGGAAACTTATAAATACAGTACTTTTCCATTAAGTAAAGTAGTTAATGAAGTAATTTATAATGCTAATATGCTTTTAAAAGAAGGTCAGCAAATTAACTACCCAAAAAACATAGACGGCATACAAGTTTATTTTGATGAAAAAATTTTAGAATTATCACTAACCAACCTTATTAATAACGCCATAAAATATTCTCCGGAAAATACAAGTATTGATGTAATTGTAATGCCTCAGGAAGACTCTATGAGTATAAAAATTATCGATCAAGGGATTGGCATCCCTGCTAAAGAGCAGAAATTTATTTTCAATAGGTATTTTAGAGCTGAAAATGCTTTGTTGAATCAAGGTACTGGCATTGGTTTAAATATTGTTAAAAGCCATCTAAACAATATAGGTGGTACTATAATCTTCGAAAGTGAAGAAAATAAGGGAAGTGCATTTACTATTACCTTTCCAAGTAAAATTCCAAAAAGTTAATATGAAGAAAATACTTCTAATTGAAGACGATACAGCACTAAGAGAAAATACGGCTGAGCTTTTAGAGCTATCAGATTATAATGTAATTACAGCTGCTAATGGCAGATTAGGGATTGAACAAGCTTTTAAGGAAATTCCCGATATTGTAGTATGTGATATTATGATGCCTGAAATTGACGGTTACGGCGTATTAGAGGCATTAGCTTCAAATGAAAGAACCACACATATACCTTTTATATTTCTTACTGCTAAAACCGAGCACAAAGAAATAAGAAAAGGAATGGATATGGGGGCAGATGATTACCTTACTAAACCATTTGATGAAGGGGATTTAATTAGTGCTATAGAAAGTAGATTGGCGAAATCTGCCATTTTATCTATGCGTACGAATGGCGCTGGTATAAATTTAGATGTAGTTGAAGATGAGGACGCCCCAAGGAATTTAAATCAGCTAAAAAATTATTTTTGCGATGAAGGTACCATTGCCAATTATAAAAAAGGTGATACTATTTATCGTGCTGGTGATCATTCAAATAACATTTTCTTACTGTTGAAGGGAGTTGTAAAAACTCATACAATGGACGATAATGTAAAAGAACTCATTACTGGATTATACAAAGCCGACGATTTTTTAGGGTTTACATCGTTTGAAGATAATTTACCTTATGCCGAGTCTGCTACAGCTGTAGAAGATGTAGAACTGGTTAGCTTGTCCAAAACATATCTAAAAGACATTTTAATAAAAAGTAAAGATGTTACTTTAGAATTAATGAATCTTCTTAGTGATAATTTAACCGAGATAAAGCAGCAATTAATAAGGATGGCCTATAGTTCGGTTAGGAAGAAAACTGCATCTACTATCATTCAGTTTGCTGAAATTATGAATAAAAACACTTCAGCACCATTGCGAATTTCGCGTAACGATTTAGCTGCAACTGCAGGAATAGCAACAGAAAGTTTAATTAGAACGCTATCTGAATTCAAGAAAAATGGAATTATAGAAATTGAAGGGCGTGATATCCACATTGTAGACCTAGAAAGGTTGAAGTTTATAGAATAACACCGTTACCTCTTTCAAAACTGATTTTTATCATTTCTAATATCAAAGCTTACGGATAACTTTGCCTGTGAGACTTTGGTAAAATGAAAAATATTTTAATTCCTACAGATTTTTCTAAAAATTCGCATAATGCAATTCGTTATGCGCTAGATTACTTTGCTGATATTCCAGTCAATTTTTACTTGCTTCATGTATCTTCAAATGAAATTCAAGAACCAAATGGAGAGTTTGAAGGTTTCACAGAATCTATCGCTGAAGTAACTACACTTCAAAATGCTTCCTCTAAACTTAAATCGTTAATTAACACCTGTAAAACATCCAAATTAAACTCTCAACATAAGTTCTATCCAATTGAAGACGACTTAAACTTAGTAGAAGCCATTCGCAAGCAGGTAATTGAGAAAGAAATAGATTATATTTTAATGGGAACCAGAGGAATGTCTGTTTCTAGTTCAAAAAGGCTAGGAAGTAATACCTGTGAAGTAATTACAAAGGTAAAATGTTCAATAATGGCTATTCCTGGTAATGCTAGATTTAGAAAAATAAGCAATGTTGCCTTTATAACTGATTATAACAATATATTTAGAAGTAAAATTATTTCGACACTTTCCGATAATTTGGAATTGCATAATTCGGCACTTCGGGTGCTTAATATAAGAACACATAATCTAGGACTTAATAGCGAGCAAACCGACAATAAAGGATTTTTACACTATTCTTTTAGAGAAAAGAAACACAGTTTTCATTTTGTAGAAAATAAAGAATTAGAAACAGGGCTTAAAAATTTTATAGAAACTTGGGACATTAGTATGGTTTCCATTGTAGCTAAAAACTTAAATTTTATAGAGCGTTTGTTATTAAGGCCTGTGGCTAAATTAGTGAGTTATGAGCCAAATGTACCGTTTTTAGTAATTCACGAATAGTTGATATTTATGAGCATTCAAAATTAAAAAAAGAGCTAGATAGGTTTTTAAAACAGATGTTTTAAAGTTTGTCTTCTTCTTTTTTTATAGGATGATCTTCATAAAAATCTTCAAATTTTTTATCTGTAGTGTAATAATCAGACAAAACGCTATAGACCGAAAATATCAATAATACTTCACCTATAATAGTGAGGAAAAAAATATAATCGAATGAGAATCCTAATGCTGCAAATATTGCAACTGTCGCCAATACTAAAGTAGTTAATACCAGATATGAAATAACAGAGAGTTTCATAACATTTTTAATTTAAAGTTACGAAAATCAAAACCTAATGTCTCATAATGAAACCTTAAATATCAGGTGTTTAGCTGATACTTATCATGTTTATTTCGGTAAGAAAAGCTTATATTTACTTATAAACCTCTAAATACTTTCTAATGCACAAAATTTTAATTCCTGTTGATTTTTCTAATAATTCCATGAATGCTGCTAAATATGCTGCCGAGCTTTTTAAGCACGGTCATTCTGAAATTTACCTTATTCACGCCTTTGCAGATAGAGTATATAATGAAAAATTGAATTTGCCAGATGCCGATTTTGACAGTTTAAAGGCAAAGACACTTAGTGATGTAGAAGAGAAATTAGCTAAAATGAAAAAGGATCTTTTCGCTTACTCACCAAATCCAAAAAATAAAATTATTACAGTTGCTGAATTTGGTTTATTGGTGGATACGGTAAATGAATGGGTAGAAAGTAAAAATGCTGATATTGTGGTAATGGGAACACAAGGCGAAACCGACGATAAAAATATAACTTTTGGAAGTAATACACTTCAAGTTATTAAATACGTTAAATGTCCTGTTTTAGCTATTCCAGAAATCTATACCGATGTTCATCCAAAAAACATCTTATTTCCATCAGATTTTATGATTCCTTTTAAAAGAAGAGAATTAAAGCTGTTAGGATCAATAGCTAAATGCTTTGCTTCCAAAATCAACTTCCTTTATGTATCTAAATTTAACAAATTGTCTTTAAGACAGCATGATAACAAAGCTTTTATGGAAGCTTGTTTAAGTGAAAATCAGATAGATTTTGTTCAAAAGGATAAAAAGAATGTAACTAAAGCAGTTAATAAATTTATTATAGAAAACCCTATCGATATGCTAGTTATGGTTAATACACGGCATTCTTATCTAGAAAATATCCTTTATAAGTCAACTATAGAAAAGATAGGTTTAAAAATTGATATTCCATTTTTAGTACTTCAAAACTTACCACGTTAGTAAAAATATTTAAGCAATCATTTATCTAATTATTCTTTGATATCTATGGAATTTTGAATAATTTAAACTACCAAAACCACATAGGCTCCAAGGATTAATTTTAGATAAATTGAAGCTTAAACCACTAATTTTTTAGTCCATGAAAAAAATAATTGTCCCTTCAGATTTTTCTGAAAATGCATATGCTGCATTACACTATGCTTCAAAACTTTACGGTGATGAATCAATACATATAGTAGTTTTACATTCCTATAGTTCGCAAAATAGAAAAAATAACAATCTAGCAGGACTGAGTGTTAAAGCAGAAACCGGCAAAATAAATCCTGAAGAAGAAAGTAAAAAGTTGCTTCAAAAAATTGAACTAAATACCCCGAAGCAAAATCATAATTATGAATTTATTTTAACCCCCCAATCCTTGTCGAGTACCATCAATAAGATGGTTAAAGAAGATGAAATAAGCCTTGTTGTGATGGGAGATAAAGGACGTACCAGTGCAGAAGATGTATTGGTGGGGAGTACAACAATAAAAGTTTTAAAATCTCTAGAAAACTGTCCTTTACTCATTGTTCCAAATCACGTAAAGTTTGTAGTTCCTTTAAAGATTGGTTTCGCTAGCGATTACAAGGAGTTTTTTAGTTTTTCAAAATTTAAACCAATCACAAGACTTGTTAGACAATTCAATTCGCAAATTCACATTATTAATGTCGGATCGGAAAGAGAACTTGACAAAACACAAAAAGAAAACTACGACAAGTTTATAGTAGACTTAACTGAATACGATGTAGATTTTCACTTTGTACCGAAAAAGGGAAATATTTCTAATACCTTACATTCTGTTATAGAAAAAGAGGATATTGACTTATTTACAATCATACATCATAAACACAATTTTATAAAACAACTTTTCCGTGAGCCAGTGGTAAGCAGGATTGGAAAACACGATTATGTTCCACTTCTAGTAATTCCATCGAAGAGTAAATAAAAAATTGTAAATTAAGAATTTAAATAAACAGATATTATGAAGAAAAGAATATTAATACCCACAGATTTTTCACGCAATGCATTTAATGCTATTAAATATGCAATGGAACTATATAAACGCGAATATTGTGAATTTTTTATTCTAAACACATACTATCTATCAGGATACTCTAAAGACAATTTATTGAGTCCTCAGCCAACAGATAAAGACCTAAGCATTGTAAAAGAACGTTCTGAAAAGAATATTGAAAGATTAAAAATTCAAATGAGTTTTTATGAAGAAAACGAGAAACACAGTTTTAAATACTTTAGTGAGTTTGGACCTTTTTTCGAGGTAATGAAAAACGTTGTTGCCAGAGAAGACATAGAACTTGTTATAATGGGAACTCAAGGTGAAACAGATAATAAAACTGTCATCTTAGGAAGTAATGCTGTAAATGTGATGGAGAAAATTAGAAGTTGTCCAGTGTTGGCAATTCCATCTACAGTTTTATTTAAGGAGCCAAACGAAATAGTTTTTCCAACCAGTTTTAGAACGCATTATAAGGAAAAGGAACTGTCTACATTGGTAGAGATTTCTCGATTATTAAACGCGCCAATTCGCATTTTACACGTACAAAAAGGGAGGGCATTATCAAAACCACAGATAGACAATAAGTTACTATTAGAGAAAATATTAGAGCCAGCTTCATTTACACATCATAGGTTGTATAATGTAGATTTAAAAGATGGCGTTAGTTGTTTTGTTCAAAGTCGAGAAAGCGAAATGATTGCTATTGTAAATAAAAAACACAACTTTTTTGGCAGTATATTTTCAAACCCTATGGTGAAAGAACTTGGTAAGCATACTAATGTTCCACTATTAGCAATGCACGATTTAAGAACATAAAATTTTAGAGTGGGGTTCAAAACACAAATAAACTTTTAGCTATGCATAAAAATATATTAATTCCTACAGATTATTCGCGAAATGCATTTAATGCTATTGTGTACGCTTTTGAGCTTTTTAAAAACATAGATTGTACATTCTATATTTTTCACTCTTATTTTTTGCAGCATTCCGCTCGTGGAAACTTCTTATTTCCAGAACCAGAACCATCTGAGTATGATGCCGCAGCAAGACATTCAGCAGAGAAAATGATTTTTCTTAAAAATAAGGTAAATCTGTTAGCTGATAATCCTAGACACACAATATACTACGATCACAAATTTGGATCTTTTATAGATTTGATAGAAGAAAAGGTGAAGAAAAATGATATTGATCTAATAGTTATGGGAACCCGTGGTGTAACTAATGATGGAGAAGTTGCCTATGGAAGAAATTCGGTAAATATCATGGAAAATATCAGAGATTGTGCCGTTCTCGCAATTCCTTCTAATATATCCTACAGAGATATTAATGAAATTGTATTTCCAACCAATTTTAAAAGTCTTTATATCGAAAGTGAGATGAAAACCTTTGTGAAAATTGCAAAGCAAGGTAAATCTCCAATTCGTATTTTACATATTGGGAAAGAAGCCAATCTTACTGAAAGACAAAAAAATAACCGAATTCAACTAGAAAACCATTTTAAAGGCTTAGAATTTACATATCACTGGCTTGATAAAGTTGGGATTAAAGAAGGACTGCTTTCGTTTGTTGATGAACGTAAAAGTGGGATGATAGCTTTTGTAAATAGAAAACATTGGTTTTTTGGCAGTGCCTTTACAAATCCTTTGGTTAAAAGCCTTGGTGTACATTCTAAAGTGCCAATATTGGCGCTACACGATTCCAGAACATAGTTAAATTACAAAAATAATGGTTGTTGAAGTTATTAAGCATTCTGGAGAGCGGACAGATTTTTCAATCGATAAATTGAAATCTTCACTTCGAAAAAGTGGTGCGGAAGAGGCATTGGTTAATGAAATTTCAAACAACGTCCGCGACGAGTTATATCAGGGCATTTCAACAAAAGAAATATATAATCGTGCCTTTGCTCTTCTCAAAAAAGAGAAGAAAGGATATGCTTCAAAATACAAGCTAAAAAAAGCAATTTACGAGTTAGGACCTACGGGATTTCCTTTTGAAAAATTTATAGCTGCCTTGTTGTTTTATAGTGGCTATAAAGTAAAAACTGGGCAGTTTTTACAAGGAAAATGCGTCCTTCACGAGGTTGATGTTGTTGCACGTAAAAACGACCAATTTATTGTTATAGAATGTAAGTTTCACAGTGATGAAGGTCGAAATTGTAATGTGAAAATTCCACTGTATATCCATTCCCGATATCGAGATATTTTAAATAATTATAACGATAAAAATGAAGCAGAAAAGCCAACTGAAGGATGGGTGGTTACTAATACTCGTTTTACAGAAGATGCTTTACAATACGGGAAATGTGCAGGGCTTTATTTGTTAAGTTGGGATTATCCAAAAGACAACGGTATTAGAGACCGAATAGATCGATTGGGGCTTTACCCAATTACTGCTTCAACCTTAATGAGTCAGCGAGAAAAGCAGTTTTTGCTCAGTCGTGATATAGTGCTTTGCAAACAATTAATAAACGATGATTTTTACTTAGACCACTTGGGTATTTCTGAAAACAGACAAGCTCGAATTTTAGAAGAGATAAAAATCTTGTGTAAACACAACTAGTTATGCAAAAGATAAAAGTTCATTTTTTAGGTGCAACTGGAACGGTAACAGGTTCTAAGTTTTATATTGAAACTCCAGAGCAAAATATTTTAATTGACTGTGGAATGTTTCAAGGGGTAAAGGAGATGCGGGAGAAAAACTGGCAAGATTTACCTATAGCTATTTCTGCAATAGACGTTGTATTATTAACGCATGGGCATTTAGACCATACAGGATATTTACCGCGTTTGGTGAAAAATGGATATAGAGGTAAGATTATTGGAACTGCACCTACTTTAGCAATCGCAAAAATTATATTGCTAGACAGTGCCAAAATTCACGAGGAAGAAGCTGAAAGGGCAAATGAAGAAGGATATTCTAAACATACACCTGCCGAGCCATTTTACACTTTACAAGAAGCTGAGGTTACCTTAGGCTTTTTCCAATCGGAAGAAAGAGACCAATGGATTCAACTTTCAGAAAATATTAAATATAGATTTAAATATAACGGGCATATAATTGGAGCTACTTTTATTGAATTAGATATTTTCGGTAAAACTTTTGTCTTCTCTGGAGATATTGGTCGCGAACACGATTTATTGCTCTCTCCACCCGAAAAACCAGAATGGGCCGACTATCTATTTATTGAAAGCACCTATGGAAATAAACTTCATCCGCAAGAAAGTGTTTCAGATAAATTGGTAGAACTCATCACTAAGACTATTCACAATAGGGGAAATCTTATTATTCCATCATTTGCAGTAGAACGGCTACAGACTTTGATGTTTTTGCTTTGGAAGTTGTACAATGAAAACCGAATTCCAAACATTCCAATATTTATTGATAGCCCAATGGGAAATAATGTGCTATCGGTATTTCAGAATTTTTCAGACTGGCACAAAATACCAATGAAAGATTTTAATGCAATGAGTAAAAGGATGAATATAATTACATCCTATAAAGAAACTTGGGAAACAATTGATAACTCGCAACCCAAGGTAGTTATTGCTGGAAGTGGAATGGTTACTGGAGGTAGAGTATTAACGTATCTAAAACAAATGATCGATAAAACAAATACTTCCGTTTTGTTAGTTGGTTACCAAGCTGAAGGTACTCGTGGGCGACAGATGTTAGAAGGAGCTCACGAATTAAAATTCTTTGGAAAATATCACCCCGTGAAGGCAGATATACACCATATTGAAAGTCTTTCCGCCCACGCAGATCAGCAAGGGCTTTTAAATTGGACGAGTGAAATTAAAAACATACCAGAGCAAACATTTTTAATTCACGGAGAGCCCACAGCACAAGATGTTCTTCGCCTAAAACTTCAAGATACTTATGGTTGGAAGGTTTCAATTCCTAAGCTATTTGATGTTAAGGAAATCTTAGTGTAAATGATTTATTTTGAAGTGATTTGATTGGATGTCAGAAACGTTTTGAATCTATTCTGCATTCTCAAATCTATTTTCAAATTGTGATGGTTATTAGTTTTTTAAATTTCTAATTTTGTTTCAGCCTTGAAAAAGCTCATCACTAATTTTAAAAAAGTTGAATTATTAGTTAGGTTCTATCCTTTTTCGGCTGTTATTTTAAAGATAAACTATGAAAGAATTCTGGCACAAGCACAATTTAAGAGTTCACTATAAGCAAACAGACCAAATGGGAGTGGTACATCACGCCAATTACGTCACTTGGTTTGAAATTGGTCGTACAGAAATGATGCGTTCCAATGGGCTTCCTTACAGCAAAATGGAAAGTATGGGCTTAATGCTGCCTGTTTTAGATGTTCAAGTTAAATATCATAAACCCGCACTTTACGATGAGGCTATCGGGATATTTACAAAGATAAAAAGTCAATCCGCCGTTAGATTAGAATTCTATTATGAAGCAAGACGACTAGGAAAAGCAGGTACGCCTTTGTCTTTAGATGAAAATATAGAGGGAGAACCTGAAGGAGAACTTCTGGCATCTGGAACATCCCTGCATATGTGGTTGGATAAAAGCTGGAAACCAGTTAGGCTAAATAGCAGGGCGCCTGAAGTTTATGAATTAATTCAAAATATATCGATAGATTCTAATCGATAATGTTTACTAGAAAATATAATGGAAAAAGCTGTGTAACCTTTCTTTATTAAAGATTACACAGCTTTTTTATTTCACTTAGAACCCTTTTCTGTCGTATTGGGGAGAGTCCTATTTTTTTAAGTAAATAAGAAGACTCGTATAATTCTTTAGTTAGAATAACATTTTTTTCGATAAGAAGATGCTTTTCCTTCTTTGTCAAAGTTGTTAGCGTTGTAATAGGGTAGAGGGTATATTTATCTATATTGTGTTTAATTCCATTGTTATCAGGATAATCCCAACTCATTAAATGCAGTCCAACACATTCGGAATAATCAATCGCGTCTTTCGAAAAACGTGTGTTAGTAACTAACCATCCTTGTTTTAAATGAGATTTTTTCTCAGGATCATTGTTCCATCGCCTTTGAATATCTAAAAATCGAGAGTTAATATATAGCGGCACTATTACATTACTTACAGCCCTAGGATCTGCATGAAATTTACATTCTACAGTGTAAGCATTACCATCTTTCTCAGCTAGAACATCAACTTCGTGTGTTATACATTCACCTTGTAAAGTAATTCCAACTTGTGTTGTATAACCATGGTGCTTCAGAACGGCGCCAATTAAACTTTCAAAAGGGAATCCTGTGGGACCTAAATCTAAAATAGCCCGTTTTAGACTATATTTAGAAGCTGAAACGCGGTTGAGTTTTTTTAGTATAGAATACGCTGTTTTGTAAATTTCTTTAGACTTCATTCCGTCGTAAAGCGTAGGCATAATCTTATCAACTACCTGATCTATTTCGCTTTCAGAAGCCTTACTCCTTCTAAGTGAATTTTTTAATTTTTCAACTTTAAACTCTTCAATGTCACCGTTGAATTTTTCTATTTTTATATCCATTTTCCCCATAGTATTATATTACTCTAAATATCTGTAAAAAATCCTTCAAACAAACGTTATTTAGAAATGTAGAACTTCTACTCATACAATTCAATATGAATCTGTCTGTTTACAACATATTCAAAATTTGATAATTATAATGTCTATTTTGTGATTTTACTGAATATCATTTGAGTTTATAGAATATTAAATAAGCTTTATAGGTTAAATGTTTTAAATAGCAAGATGTTAATTCCCGCTAGGTAATTCCATTAAGTGTTTAAGCTAATGAAGACTTTGAATTATTTTAAAATATGCTTATTGCCCTATTCAAAATAGTTAAAATATCCATCTAGATTTTCCTTAATACTTTTCTTGATTTTTACACCTTCGTCTACAGTTGTAACCTTTCCTAAAGCTTCAATTTTCTCGATTAGCGGATGTAAGAATACGTGTAAATTATCGTGAGATGGTCCTTCCATAGTACACTCCTTAACAACGAAGTTTTTTACTTCATTTAAGTTAGAAGCTAAAGCGTGGTACCCCTCAGTGGTTTTAGTTTCAGTAGACTTAAGCATATCCAACATTTTATTTACTCCTTCAGTAGTTTCAATATTTGCTTCCCACTTATCGCCGTTGTCTAGTTTTATTTCATCTACCCAAGCATTGTTTAAAGAATGCATTTCGGCAGCTACTTCTTCGTGGTTAGCGTGCGAATTGGAAGTATCGTGCTCGTGCATTTCTTCAATACTAGTAGTTACATCTTTTGTTTTTGTTTCGTTACAGCTCACTAATAAAGCTGAAATGATTGCTAATGATAAAATTGTATTTTTCATAATATTTATATTTTTTGATTTTTCATGTTTAACTGTTTGAAAATTTAACTTTTAACAAATCACGGGATTTTTATATCAAAAAGTTATGATTATAATCATATTCAGGTTTATTGAAACCACATATTTTTATTCCATCTATTTTATTTTCAATTAATTTAAAAAAGAGAAGCGTATATTTACATAAGGCTAGTATAGATATTGATATTGCCTTTCTAATTTTAATTTGATGAAAAACATAGTTTTTCCTTTGGTATTGGTAATTCTTTTTGCTAGTTGCTCGAGTAGTCGCTTGGTAGAAGAATACATTAATAAGGAGAGCCCGAATTTCCAAGCTCAAAAGGTATTGGTAGTGGGTTTAACCCCGGATGGTGGTTTGCAACGCCAATTTGAATACAGTCTAGTAAAAGCTTTGAAAGATGAAAATATAATAGCAGTTAAAAGTGTGGATTATTTTGAAAGTAATGTGAACGACATTGATCAAACTGAAGAGAATTTAGAAAATCTTAAAATGCAATTATTAAACGAAAGTTTTGATGCAGTACTCTTGTCAAAAATAGTAGGGCAGGAGAATAAGGTTACTATGGCGCAATCTTATAGAAATCTTACAAGATCTTTTCAGTCATTTAATGATTACTACAATGAAAATAGAGTAGTTTATGAAAATGACCAAGTTGAAGATTATCCAGTTTATAATACAGAAACATCCTTGTTTTGTCTTTGCCCAGGTAGGAACAACGATTTAATATGGAGAGGGAAAATAGACATAGTAAATCCTCCTACTGCAGCTACTTCAATTCGAGATTATGTAAATACTCTGATGCAAGCACTTAAAAAGAACAACCTGCTAATTTTAAGGTAGATTTCTTAAAATCAATTTCTAAATATCAACAGAGGAACCTTAGAACTGTAGCTGATTTTGGAAGTTTCTGAGCCAAATATAAAACGGTCTAACAAACTTTTTCTCTCTACAAACATAGCGTGAAGTTGAACAGGAATTAATTGTGTAAAGGCATCAATCGCAACAGCAGAAGGAATATTCTTAATACAAAAACGCTCTATATTTATTCCTTTAAAAAGATCGATATAATTACCTTTTGGTGAATTAACTTCTACATTGTTTTCTTCTATTTCCAATATTTTTAGGGTTGAATCGTGTTTTCGAACTATATCTAAAATTACTGCTAAAGCATCAGTTTTAAGTTCATACTGATAATTTACAGATAGTAAAACGGATTCAATTTTATTATAGACATATCCTTCTGGAATTGCTAAAACTGGACAGTTTGCTTTTCTAATTAGTTTTAATGTATTACTGCCAAATACAACTTCTTCAGCTCCAGTTGCTCCATTTGTGCCCATGATAATAAGTTCAATATTATTTAAACTTACTGCTTGATTTACGGCATCAACTATATTGTCGAAATCAATTTTCGGGACAAAAGTGAAGTTTTCATTTTCAGATTGCGATTCACAATGGCGAATCAACTTTTCAAGTTCCTTTTTATTATCGTCTAAAATCCCATCATAAACTGAATCTCCTGCAGCGCCATATAAAACATCTGCAGTTATATATCCTGTTGGTTTTTGTGAATTTAGAATATGAAATGTAACAGTTTCTCCTTCAAAAAGCTTCAATGAGTATTCGATTGCATTTTTTGAATTTTTAGAAAAGTCTGTAGGTAAGAGTATATTTTTCATAAGCTATTCTTTACTCAAATATATAGACAATGATTGTTTTAAAGAATGATTAATGTCATTAATATTTAGATTTTCAATTTTTAAATTACAACATAATTTACCGAAGACATTTAATTTTACAATAAATGACCAAAAGGTCGTAAATATGATAAATGTCATTTTACAAGCCTCCATTATAAAATACATTTGTTCTATAATTTAATTCTAACAACTATGAAAAACATAATTAAATCGATGGCTGCACTCGTAATATTACTCCTAGTAAGTTGCGGTGGAAAAGAAGAGAAAAAGAAAGAAGGAATTCAAATTGGTCAAAAACCAGCTCCAACTGAGACTCCAAAAGAAACACCAACTTCAACTGTTAAGCCTTCTGAAACAATAGACCTTACTAATAAAGGAATTGGTCCTATTAAAAACGTAGATCTTTCTGCTGAGGTTGACGATGCAATGGCTGCCAAAGGTTTAGATCTATTTAAATCAAAATGTATGGCTTGTCACAAAGTTGACAAAAAGTTTATTGGTCCAGCTCCAACAGGAATTCTTGAAAGACGTACTCCAGAGTGGGTAATGAATATGATACTTGATCCAGAAGGAATGGTTCAAAACGACCCTTTAGCAAAAGCTTTATTACAAGAGTTTAACGGTTCGCCAATGGCCAATCAGAGCTTAACTGAAGAAGAAGCAAGACAAATACTAGAATATTTTAGAACTCTATAGTATTAGATAACTAACCAGATTTCCCTTGCAGAGCTGTAAGTTCTGCAGGGGTTCTTAAAAGTAAAGCTGTAATTCTATACAATCCTAATACTAAGCATAAACGTCTGACCGACACGGAATGGTGCATGTAGTAGATAAGGTATTCTTAATGGCAAATTAGTTTTAAAACAATGTAATTTAAATAATAGACCAATGAAAAAATCAATTAATATTTTAATCTCCGCAATTATGGTAGCCGGTTTGGTTAGCTGTAATGATGGCGGAACAAAAAAGAGCAAAAGTGGAGGCCAAGGAGGTTTGGCAACCAATGCTGCTGAAAGGGTGTATGTGGCTCCCGGAGAGCATGACGAATTCTACGGATTTATGTCTGGAGGATTTAGTGGACAACTAGGTGTGTACGGTCTACCATCAGGGCGTTTGTTAAAAGTACTTCCAGTATTCTCTCAAAACCCAGAAAATGGTTGGGGATATACTGAAGAAACTAAACCGATGTTAAATACATCTTTCGGGTTTGTACCTTGGGATGACTCTCACCACCCTGATATTTCTCAAACTGAAGGAGTACTAGATGGACGTTGGATATTTATTAATGGAAACAACACTCCGCGTATCGCTCGTATAGGTTTAGAAAGTTTTAAAACTGAAGAAATTATTGAAATCCCAAATAGTGCGGGTAACCACAGTTCTTCATTTATTACTGAAAATACTGAGTATGTAGTTGCAGGAACACGTTTCTCTGTGCCAGTGCCTCAGAAAGATATGTCTATTAATGAATACAAGGGTAATTTTAAAGGTGCCTTAACTTTTATTAAAGTAGATCAAGAAACAGGAAGAATGAATATTAAATTCCAGCTAATGATGCCTGGATTTAACTACGATCTTTCTCACCCAGGACGTGATAAGAGTCATGGTTGGTTCTTCTTTACTACATATAATACTGAAGAAGCTCACTCTTTATTGGAAGTAAACGCTTCACAAAACGATAAAGACTTTATTGCGGCTGTAAACTGGAAAAAAATTGAAGAATACGTAAATAATGGTGGTGGTAAAAAGGTACCTGCAAGATATGCACACAACATCTTAGATGAGCATACGCATACTGCAACTTCTACTATGATTGATGAGGTTCTTACTGTAGATCCATTAGAAGTGCCAGGAGCAGTTTACTTCCTGCCAACTCCAAAATCTCCTCACGGATGTGACGTAGATCCTACTGGAGAATACATTATCGGTAACGGAAAACTTTCGGCTGATTTAACTGTTCACAGTTTTACTAAAATGCTTGATGCAATCGAAAACAAGAAATTTGATGGAGAAGCTTATGGTATTCCAATTCTAAACTTCGAGGATATTCTTGCTGGAGTTGTAAAACAACCAGGATTAGGACCATTACACACTGAATTTGATGGAAAAGGAAATGCTTATACTACCTTCTTTATTTCTTCTGAAGTTGTAAAATGGAAAGTAGGAACTTGGGAAGTATTAGACCGTCAACCAGTATTCTATTCTGTAGGTCACGGGATGATTCCTGGAGGAAACTCACGTAAGCCATTTGGAAAATACTTTGTAGCCTTAAACAAAATTACAAAAGACAGATACTTGCCAACTGGTCCTGAGCTAACTCAGTCTGCTCAATTATTTGATATCACTGGAGATAAAATGGAATTACTGTTAGACTTTCCAACTATTGGTGAACCTCACTACGCAGCTGCTATTCCTGCAGAAATGGTTGCTCCGAAGTCTAGAAAGATTTTCAAATTAGCAGAAAACAAACACAAATATGCAGTACTAGACAACAGCGATGTTAGAGTAGAGCGCGATGGAAAAGAAGTTCATATTTATATGAATATGATTAGAAGTCACTTTAACCCTGATAATATTGAAGGTGTAAAAGTGGGTGACAAAGTATATTTCCATATTACAAACCACGAACAAGACTTTGATGTACCTCACGGTTTCGCAGTAATTGGTGCAAATAATGCCGAAATGCTAATTATGCCAGGAGCAACCGAAACTTTAGTTTGGGAACCAAAACAAGTAGGTGTATGGCCATTCTATTGTACCGACTTCTGTTCTGCACTTCACCAAGAAATGCAAGGATATGTACGAGTTAGCCCAGCTGATTCGGATATTGAATTGTCTTGGACTTTAGGTGAAGATTAAAAGATGTTTTTAGTAGTGAAAATACATATTAGTGATTAGTAGTATTTTCAGTGAAGACGGGGGTTGTTGATTTCCCCCGTCTTTTTTAAAGATGTTAAATTCTAAAATTTATTCTTCTCACATCTCACATCTCACATCTCACATCTAATATCTCAAATCTCTAAAAAAATGAAAAAAGCAGGAATAATAATGATAATTGGCTCCTTGCTATTATTGGGTCTATTTAAATTCCCATTGTGGAATATTATGCTTGGTGCACCACAATACCCAGATCCGTTAGGAATGGATATTTACATTCAAGGAATTCAAGGGGTTGAAGAATTTGATATTCAAAATATTGACGGACTTAACCACTATATCGGGATGAAGCCAATCCCTAAAGTAGAAGAAATGTGGGAGTTTGATGTGTTTCCAAAAGTTGTCGGACTTATGATAGCCCTTGGAGTAATCATCGGTATTCTTGGCTTCCTAGGAAAACTAAGTTATAAATGGTTCTTGGGCTGGTTTATTGTTATGTCTATTCTCGGTTTATTAGGAATGTACGATTTTAACCTGTGGCTAATAGACTACGGAACTGATCTCGACCCAAAAGCTATTATGAAATTGGAAAATCTAGACGGTACTCCTATGACCTATAAACCACCACTTATTGGTTATCAAAAAATGTTGAATTTCGATGTAGATTCTTGGCCAGGAGTAGGGGCCTATATGATCTTTATTGGGATGTTACTAACTGTAGTAGCCTTCTTTGTAGGAAAAAAAGAATATAATAAATAAAGCTTCTCCTTTATAACTCGCATTCAATGTGAGAAAAATGATAAAGAGGAATACAGGTCGAGTTCCCGATTTTATAGGGAACGGAAATCGTAAACTTATAAACTTATATAATCATGAAAATCATACAATTATTTTTAATTTCATTGCTATTTGTATCTTGTAATGTTAGCCCGCAGCCCATTAATTATGGATCAGATGCTTGTCATTACTGCGATATGACTATTGTAGATAGACAGCACGCTTCACAAATGGTTACGGCTAAAGGTAAAGTTTATAAATATGATGCTATTGAGTGTATGGTTCATTCCTTACAAGATGAATTTAAGGACACAGAAATGGCGCATAAAATAGTAGCTAACCTAAATAGTCCAGGTGAATTGATTGATGCTTCAAACGCTTCATATTTGGTGAGTGAAAACTTGCAAAGTCCTATGGGGGCAAACCTATCTGCATTTGCAAATACCGAAGAGGCTCAAAATGCACAAGAAAAGTTTACTGGTAAAATATATAGTTGGGATGATATTCAGAAACACTTAAAGTTGAAATAGAAAATGACTTCAGCAGTTTTTTATCAGCTTTACGGCGCTATGAAGCCTTGCAGAAGTCATTTTTTTAATTCTTAAATCGATTGAGTTACAGGCTTAGTATTGCTAAATTCTAATAAAATTTTGAAAAACAAATTCTACATATTATTCCTTTTTATTTCCTTGTTTTCCCTTACAAATCTATGGTCGCAAACAATTACTGTATGCGCTACCTGCCCAGTGAAGTCTATAAAAGAGGCTGTTAAACAAGCATCGGAAGGGGATACTATTTTGGTGAAAAAAGGTGTTTATAAAGAAGCTAATATTAAAATTGATAAAGGTATTACGCTTATTGGTGAAGATCTTCCTACTATAGATGGAGAAGAAAAAGGAGAGATAATTACCATTGGTACAGACAACGTTACCATAGACGGATTTAAAATTATAAACGTAGGCGTAAGCTACACCACAGATTATGCTGCGGTACGAGTTGTAAATAGCACGGGTTTTCTTATTCAGAATTTGGAACTCGAAAAGCTTTTCTTCGGAATTTACCTTCAAAAATCTAACGACGGTAAAGTTTTAAATAACAAGGTTAGGGGAGAAGCTGTGACTGAGTTTAACTCTGGAAATGCAGTTCATTTATGGTATTGCAAAAATGTTGAGGTTATAGGTAATGATGTGCAAAATGTTCGCGATGGGATTTATCTAGAATTCTCAGATAATATAACCATAAAGGATAATTTTAGTAAGAACAACGTTCGATACGGACTTCACTTTATGTTCAGTAACAACAACTATGTAATCAATAATACTTTTGAAACTAATGGTGCAGGAATAGCATTGATGTTTTCAAAATTTATGCAAGTTGAAAATAATATTATTCAGAAAAACTGGGGAACAGCGGCTTATGGTTTATTGTTAAAAGAAGTAAACGACGCCAACATAAAAAACAATTTATTCTTCGAAAATACTGTTGGAATTACGGTAGAGGGAAGTAATCGTTTGGAATATTCTAACAACGATTTTACGAGTAATGGGTATGCTTTAAAAGTGAAAGGTGCCTGCTATCAAAACCATGTAATAAATAATAACTTTCTGTATAATTCATTCGATATATCCTATAACGGACGTATTAATGACAATAAATTCGACAATAATTTTTGGAGTAATTATACCGGTTACGACCTCAATAAAAACGGTATAGGAGATGTTCCTTATCGACCTGTAAAACTGTTTTCATATATAGTAAACCGAACTCCAGAAACGATAATTTTAATGCGCAGCCTATTTATAGACATAATAGACTTTTCAGAAAAAGTATCTCCAGTATTTACTCCAGACGATTTATTGGATGAAAATCCAAAAATGAAACGTATAGATCATGATAGAAATTAAGGATTTACATAAAAAATTTGGCAAAAACGAAGTGCTAAAAGGCATTGACCTTTCTATAGGTGAAGGTGGAATATTTTCCATTCTCGGTCCGAATGGTTCAGGGAAAACTACACTTATAAAAGCTATTCTTGGGATGGTAATACCAGATTCAGGTGAAATTCTCTTTAATGGAGAATCTTTAAAAAACAATTTTAAATATCGCGATAAGATTGACTATTTACCACAAATAGCCAATTTCCCTGGAAATTTGAAGGTAAGTGAGCTTATAGAGATGATTAAAGACCTAAGGGCTACTAAGGCAACACATGACGAAGCTTTAATAGATTTGTTTAAACTGCAGCCTTTCTTGAATAAACGGCTTGTAAACCTCTCTGGAGGAACAAAACAAAAAGTAAACTTAGTGCTTACTTTTATGTTTGACAGTCCGTTAATTATTCTGGATGAGCCTACAAGTGGTCTAGATCCTATTTCTCATTTAAGATTGAAGAATTTAATTTTTGCCGAAAAGGAGAAGGGAAAAACAATTCTTGTAACCTCTCATATTTTAAGTTTCGTGGAAGAAATTGCCGATGAAATTGTTTTCCTATTAGAAGGCAAAATTTACTTTAAAGGTAGTATCACAGAACTTAAAACTAAGACCGAACAACCAGATTTTGAACACGCAATAGCCTCTATTTTATCCGCAAGTTATGCTTAAGATACTAAAATATAGTTTTTACGATTTAATGCGCAGCCGTTGGAGCTACGTATACTTTCTGTTTTATTTACTGCTTGGTATTGTTCTATTGTTTTTAAACAACGATTTATCAAAAGCAGTGATAACATTAATGAACGTTATCATCATCCTTGTTCCTTTAATAGGAACCATTTTTGGTGTGATGTATTATTACAATTCTCGCGAATTTACTGAGCTTCTTTTAGCACAACCTATTAAGCGAAGTTCTATTTTTTTAGGGCAGTACTTTGGTGTTGCCACCTCCTTAGCAATGAGTTTAATTATCGGGCTAGGACTTCCATTTGCCTTTTATGGAATCTTTAATAGTAGTGCTATTTGGGATTTCTCATTACTATTAATCACTGGTGGATTTCTTACCTTTATTTTTACCGCTTTAGCCTTTGTTATAGCACTCTCTAACGAAAATAAAATCAAAGGTTTTGGGTATGCTATCTTACTTTGGCTTTTTATGGCAGTAATCTACGACGGATTATTTTTAATGTCACTGTTGTATTTTGAAGACTACCCTTTAGATAAATTCTCATTATTTGCCACTATGCTAAACCCAGTGGATTTATCGAGAGTTTTAATACTACTGAAACTCGACATTTCTGCTTTATTAGGATACACCGGAGCCGTATTTCAACAATTCTTCGGAACCAGTTTTGGTGTAATTTTGTCTTTTGTAATGCTAGTGTGTTGGGTTGTTATTCCAACTTTCTTTATCTGGAGAATAGCTAAGCGGAAGGATTTTTAAAAGTTGGATAACACTGCATTTACCAACATTTTATAAGTGAAATAGACTTTAAATATGGAGTATGTGAGAATCCACAGAGAAGATAATCTAAACAAGCTAAATAATTCCATGGGGTCAGTTGCAATAACTTTTGATTTCTATATTATTTTATCAATGCAATTCTCTCTATTTTAAATTATTCGTAACGTGAGTCTGTGCATCAACTCACTTCGGACTAAAAATAATGAATCCATTGTTATCTAGAGCGGCTTTAAAACGATATTATTTTCGATTCTTAAATATGGATATTTTTTATCAGGTAAAAGAAAGCCTTCCATATAAGCCAAAATCACTTCAAATAGGGTCGAAAATTCAGTCATAAGCCCTTTGAGCCTTTTTTTCAACACTTCTGGTCCCAGAATAGACGAGTTACCATTGCGACTTTTACCGCCCGTGGGCCACCGCTACACTGGCAAGAGCAAATCAAAAAACAGTTAAACAGACCTATATAAAAAAACGTGAATCCCGACGTAATGGGACTCCTATGGCCAAAAAGAAAGTAAACGACCAAACAAACCTGAAAAACAGTGGAGAAAAACTACAAAATGTACAGTGCGCTATAATTCCTTAGCAAAAATTGAGGTAAACAATCCCAAATCAGGGAAAACCGACTCCTGAAAACCCATCCCAAACTAGACCAATCCCCATAAGGGCAAACCGACATACACCGGTTCAGTCAACACTGCATTCATGTTGGGTCGTACCGACCACACGAATGCTTAGTTATTGTGCGTAGTAATTTATTTTTTATAATTAAACATTAATCCCAAAGGTGATTTTTTCAAATTCCGTCTTTCGTTATCCATTTCTTTCATTTTTTCAACCGTTTTGGGTAAATCTTTAATTTTTGGCGCATCCATTAATTGATTAAGAGCAACTGTCGAAAGGCCGTATAAAGGTGTTCCTAAACAAGCAGAAGCTATCTCTACAGAACCCATTACAAGCCAAGAACCGAAATCTTTTCCAGCAATTTTCCATTTTTTATTAACGAGCTCCTCAATATTTTTTTGATGTTGATTAAACGCAAAATTTAGATTGTTGAATACTTTATGAGATGTAGTTGTAAAATCAAATTCATTAGCCAATACTAATTCATCAATTCCTTTAGACAAAATTTCTCTAATCTCATTTATAGCACCATTTTTTCTTAATTCGATTAGTCCTTTGGGTGGTATTTTACCAATCCATTGAAGTCTGGTATTGTCTAGACCATTTAATCCCTTAACGATATGCATTTTAGCAAAATCCCTTTCTGGATAAGTCCTTTCTGAATCATATTCTAATTTCCATTTAAAATATTCCCAAGAAGTTGGTGCATCAATTAAAGGAATTCCTCCAACTTTTGTGGACTTTAGCAAAAGTTCGTTGCAAACACTCATTCTACCAAATCCCATCATTGAAACTATAATTCCAGGATTATCAGTTCTTAAAGCTTTGGCAGAATCTCCTTCCATTTGATTCTTTATTTGAAGTTCTAGAGATTCTTTAAACTCTGTATCAAATAAAACTCGGTTTTTGTCTTTTATTTCATTTGTGACTTTTTCAACGGTATTTAAACTTTTTCCAAACTCTATTAGTTCTTCCATACTCTCAAACTTTCTGTCAAAGACTTTTTGAGCATGGTAAAGAGCATCTTTTTCACCTAGTTTAGAAATATTCTCATAAGCGAACTCATCCATCATTTCCTTATCTGGAAGAATTGCTATTATTGGTTTGTCAAGTTCAGTAAGAGCAAGCTCTTTGTATTGTAAAATATTTAAAGCGTGTTTTAATAGATAGTATACTCTTTGTTCTTTAGTCCAGACTTCGAACATATGCCTTGACCTAATAAAAGGACAAGGAAGAATAATTGTGTCAGTATATATTCCGCATTTTGAAGCTATGTTTTCTTCATTTGAAGGAAATAAATCTCCGCCAAAAACCGCCTTAATTGATTCATAATCATCTTCGAGATGTAAATAGCCTGATTCTGCAACTAATTCCCAAAATTCCTCGAGATCCTTTAGAATGGGTTCTATTACTTCATTCAAGTGGTCTATTGACTGCTTACCATAGGCTATGACATTTGCTACTTGATGCGGTGTAACATCTTTTTCAATCATAATTTGATAGAAGTGATTGAAATTTCCGTGAATTCTATTGAAATAACCTTCTTGAATTTGTTGAAGTGAAATAGCACTTTTCATTTTGTCTCTGTGGTCAAAATGCTCAGCAGCAAGAGCTATTGAGCGTATACGACCATCAATTGTTGAAAGGTCAGGTTCTCCGTTTTTATCAAATCTTGCTTTAGAAAAACTTTCTTCCAAGCCGTCACGCATACTTTCGGCAAACTTGATTTTTCCTTCCTTCATTAGGTCTCTTAAAATCAAAACTCGCCTTTTGACTCTTTCTTCGTATTCTTTTTCTTCTTTAGATTTCATTCGTTATTACGCACAACGGCAGTCTGTCTCAAAACTACACTAATTTTTCTTTTAAATTCAGTTTCAGGTTTAAGATTTCCGTATTTCATTAATTTTATAAAATTTCTCTGGAATGCGATTTTTAAAGCTTGCTGAGTGGATAATTGGGTTATAGCAAGCAACATAACCCCTAAAAACGAATTGAGCGCAGCGCAAACGGCCGTTATATCGAACTTTACACCGAGATTAAAGAGTCGTTTAAGGTTGTAGGCAAGGGTCATCAAGCCGGCATCTGCCGAAGCCACGGCTATCTTTTGCGACTTTTACAGCCCGTGAGCCACCGCTACACTGGCAAGAGCAAATCAAAAAACAGTTAAACAGACCTATATAAAAAAACGTGAATCCCGACGTAACGGGACTCCTATGGCCAAAAAGAAAGTAAACGACCAAACAAACCTGAAAAACAGTGGAGAAAAACTACAAAATGTACAGAGCGCTATAATTCCTTAGCAAAAATTGAGTTAAACGATCCCAAATCAGGGAAAACCGACTCCTGAAAACCCATCCCAAACTAGACCAATCCCCATAAGGACAAACCGACATACACCGGTTCAGTCAACACTGCATTCATGTTGGGTCGTACCGACCACACGAATGCTTAGTTATTGTAGGTAGTTTTTTTACAGTAATTTTTTAATAATTCTATTCCTCTTTTCTGTCCGAGTTCGGATAGTTCATTCCAATCTTTACAAGCTAATTCCAATTGTCCAGTTTCATAATAAATAGCAGCTCTATTATATAGCGCATCTATATTTTTTGGGTCAAGTTCATAGCTCTTTGTAAAATTTTTTATTGAACTCTCATAATCTTTATTTTGATAGTCATTTATTGCTTTATTGAAATATTCTCCTGCTTCTTGAATTATTCTCGTATCTCCTCCATAAAAATGGTCTAATTGATAAAAAGAATCAGTGAAAAACTTCATTGAAATTCCACGAAAAGTCTTGGTTTTTTCATCTTTTAAAACAAAAGGCATTTCTAAAGTTTCAAGGTGTTTAAATCTTTCTGTATTCCAAAGTTTATAAGACTTGTCAATTACTTTTTTTACTCGTTTAATTTTAGTTGAATCAGAAGTATCAGAGTAATTTATTAAAGTGCTAACTTTTTTGTTTTTTAAATCAATGGTTATAACTCCTTTAGCTTTAAAGTTACTATGTTTATTCTTAAAAGCATTGTTTAACTCTAGCATTAAACTTGACTTTAAAGTTGGTGTGTAAAATTCATTCGCAATATGATTTTTACTTTCTCCTTTTGCTTCTTTAATTTCATTAAACAGCTTTTGTTCTTTGACGAAAAAAAATCTTTTCAGTTTGTCATTGTCTATTCCGCCAATCGATTCACAAAGTATGAGAGTGTCATTTTTTATTTTTTCAATTTCATAGCCAGAAGTTGAAGATGTTTTGATGAAATTTTGATTTATTGAGTATGGAAAACAAACCTCGTTTACTCGATGAGTTGGATTGCCATTTGTGCACATTTCCAGTTTTTTAAAACTGTAATTTACATATGAAGAATCAGTCAAAAATCGGTCAATTAAATTGCTGCCATCTTTCATCTCAATCTTATATTTAATCCAATCGCCATACAATTCCGAAGTGTTGATTGTTTGACAATATGATTTGATTGAGATAAGTAGAAGTATTAAAAGTATGTTCTTTGTCATTTTCAAAATTACCTACAACGGCAGTCTGTCTCAAAACTACACTAATTTTCTTTTAATTTCAGTTGCAGGGTTAATATTTCTGTATTTCATGAATTTTATGAAATTTCTCTGGAATGCGATTTTTAAAGCTTGCTGAGTGGATAATTGGGTTATAGCAAGCAATATAATTTTCAAAAATATATAAGATGTGCCAAAATGAAAATTAGAAAAATCAATTTCTAAAAACCCATCCCAAACTAGACCAATCCCCATAAGGGCAAACCGACATACACTGGTTCAGTCAACACTGCATTTATGTTGTGTCGTACCGACCACACGAATGCTTAGTTATTGGCTGTAGTGTTTTTTTCAATCCCATATGTTTGGTCTATCAATTTTCATTGCTCTTAAATACGACAGAAATTGTCCTGCGTGAACTGATT
>NZ_JACJVM010000002.1:0-251936 GCF_014212065.1 Aequorivita sp. 609
GGATTATCAATGTTGTCGAAGTCTAAAGCTTCACCGTATATAGTAACCTTACTCCGCTCTTTTGTTCTTTCTGATTAATACTTAAAATTAACTTATTTAGTAAAAATCAAACTTAAGAAGTTATATACGATAACTTAGAACTTAAAAACGCTAAAGGTGTAGCCTCCATTAAGAATGAAGCAATTACAATTAGCAATTTCACTTCTGATATTTTTGGTGGAAATATTGCTCTTGATGGTAATGTTTCTACCAAAACTGACGTTCCAACCTTCGCTATGAAACTGGATCTAAGTAAAATTGATATAGAGGAATCATTTGAAAAACTCGAAATGTTTCAATATCTAATGCCAATAGCAAAAGCATTACAAGGAACCCTAAACACCAAATTTGAATTTAATGGTAAGTTAACCTCTGATCTTTCTCCTATACTTTCTAGTCTCGGCGGAACTGCATTAGCTCAAGTATTAACGGCAGAAGTTAATTCCGAAAACACGCCGCTTTTATCAGCGCTTAGTGATAAAATAGCTTTTTTAAACCTTGATAAATTAAATCTACAGAATCTAACAACCAATTTAGTTTTTAAAGATGGAGATATTGTAATTAAGCCGTTTAACTTCGACATTAAAGGAATTGATGTGGCTGTTTCAGGAACCCACGGCTTAGATAAATCGATAGACTACAATGTAACGATGGATGTTCCTGCTAAATATTTAGGTGGTGAAATCACCAAACTCCTTCAAAAACTAGATCCAAAAGAAGCAAACCAAATGAGTGTTGCGCTTCCTATAGGTTTAAAAGGAACATTTAATAAACCCCAAGTTTCATTAAATGCTGAAAACGCTATCAATAAGCTTACTCAAGAACTTATAGCGAAGCAAAAGGATAAACTTATCAACCAAGGAACAGATATTCTTAGTGGTATTCTTGGTGGAGGAACCAAAACTGATTCTACTTCAACAAATAACCAAAAACAAGATACCATTCAACAGAATACGCAGCAGCAAAATACCCAACAACAAAACACCAAGGTTATTAAAGATATTTTGGGTGGGATTTTAGGTGGCAAGAAAAAGAAACAAGACACTATTAAAGCTGGAAATTAATATAAAATCGCAGCTAATAGCATTTCTTTGTTTGGTCAACTAATTTACAGTTATTGAAACCACATATCCTTCGTTACTACGAACATTAAAAACGGTATTATCTTCAAATATGAGGTATTGTCCTTTTATGCCTTTTAAGGTTCCTTCGTAGAATGGAGTTTTGTCAAGGTTAAGCGATTTTGGTTTTTCTGGATATTTAATAACTGGAAACTGTAAATTGGTTTCAGAATTGTTTTCAAGGTAATAATCCATTGCTTGGGCAGGAATATATTGTTTTAACTTCTCACGCCATTCTACTAAATCTTCATCTTTAATATCGTTTTTCAGCATATTACGCCAATTGGTTTTATCGCTTACATGATCTTTTAAAGCAATCTCGGTAATCCCTGCTAAATATCTGTTTGGCACTTCTACAATTTCAATAGCTTCGTGTGCTCCTTGATCTATCCAACGTGTTGGCACTTGTGTTTTACGGGTAACTCCTACTTTAACGCTACTACTGTTTGCCAAATAAACAATATGAGGTTGAAGTTGCACTTTTTTCTCATAATCAAGGTCGCGATCTTCAATTCCTAAATGCGCTGTACTTTTCTCTGGATTAATGATCCAATCTGCAGCTTGGGGTATTTCAAAAAAGCAATCATAACAAAATCCTTGACGGTAAATTTTCTTTTGAAGTTCACAATTTAAACATTGATGGTAGAGGAAATTGATCGAAATCTTCTTGTCCAATAATTGATTCACATTTATAAAGTCGTTTTTAAAAATGAGGTAATACTGAATTGGCGTTCCGATTTCAGTTTGCATTTTTGTAAGTACTCCTTCGTAATTCATTTATTTTATAGTATTTAGGTTGAAAATTTTCCTTGCAAAAGACTTAAAAAACATCTCTTCTAAAAAAGGAAACTCATAATTATAAAATCATTATTTTTATAGCATAAAGATAGCAGAAAATTATGCCAATCCCGATTGTAAACTCCATTGCTTCTTGGTTTCTTAAAAAGAGGTTTCATCAGATAGATCTATTTCTAAAATATCCTATTGAGGTTCAAGAAGAATTGCTTTTCAATTTACTTTACAAAGCGAAAAATACTGAAATTGGACAAGAATATGGTTTTGCTTCTATTAAAACCTATCGAGAATTTGCAGATAGAATTCCCATAACTACCTACGAAGAAAATGAAGTGAGAATTGAGCGTGCTCGAAAAGGCGAAAGCAATATATTTTGGCCTACTCCAATTAAATGGTTCGCAAAATCTAGTGGTACTACCAATGCAAAAAGTAAATTTATTCCCGTTACCCACGATTCGCTTGAAGACTGCCATTATGCAGCCAGCAAAGATTTGTTGTGTATGTACCTCAACAATAATCCAAACGCACAGTTATTCTTAGGGAAAAGTTTACGCCTTGGTGGAAGTAAACAGCTTTATGAAGAAAACGGAACTGTATTTGGTGATTTATCTGCGATACTTATAGATAATATGCCATTTTGGGCAGAGTTCAGCAGTACTCCGAGTAATGAGGTTTCGCTTATGGGCGATTGGGAAACTAAAATGCAGGCCATTGTAAATGAAACTATAAAAGAAAATGTCACAAGCCTCGCAGGAGTACCCTCTTGGATGTTGGTATTATTAAATAACGTAATAGAAACAACAGGCAAAGGAAACTTATTCGAGGTTTGGCCTAATTTAGAAGTGTATTTTCACGGTGGAGTAAACTTCGATCCTTACGTAGATCAATACAATAAATTACTACCTAAAAGTGATTTTAGATATTACGAAATCTATAACGCTTCAGAAGGTTTTTTCGCCATTCAAGATAGAAACGACAGCAAAGAGTTATTGCTAATGCTCGATTACGGAATTTTCTATGAGTTCATTCCTATGGATAATTATGGGACTAGTGATGAAAAAGTTATTCCATTAAGTGAAGTTGAAGAAGGGAAAAATTATGCTGTAATAATCACAACCAATTCTGGACTTTGGCGATATAAAATAGGTGATACTGTTCGCTTTACTTCAACAGAACCTTATAGAATAAAAGTAACAGGCCGCACCAAACACCACATTAACGCCTTTGGGGAAGAGTTGATTATCGAAAACGCCGAAACTGCATTACGCAAGGCTTCTCAACTTACAAACGCTGAAATTGTTGATTATACCGCAGCGCCAGTTTTTATGGATGGTAAAGAAAAGGGTGCTCACGAATGGATTATTGAGTTTAAATCACCGCCTCACGACTTAGAAGTTTTTACAAAACTTCTAGACACAGCTTTACAAGAAGTAAATAGTGATTATGAGGCAAAACGCTATAACAATACCACCTTAAACCCTCCAAAGATTCATTACGGAAGGGAAAATTTATTTTATGATTGGCTGAAAGACAAAAACAAACTTGGAGGGCAGCATAAAGTCCCTCGACTATCCAATACTAGAAATATGCTAGAAGAATTATTAGCACTCAATGAGTAAAAACCTCTTCATTTTTAGCTAACAAAAAAAGCCTCAGGATATCCTGAGGCTTTTTAAAGTAGATTATATTTCTCTATGAAACTGCCTTCAACTTCTTAAGGGTTGACTTATTAAGTTTTTCATCGGCATAATCTCTAGTTACTTTCACTAATTTTTCATCAGTACCTGGCATTTCATACATTGCATCGGTAAGAACTGCTTCACAAAGCGAACGTAGTCCTCTAGCTCCAAGCTTATATTCAATTGCTTGTTCCACGATAAAGTCTAGTGCTTCTTCAGTCACTTCGAAATCTATTCCGTCCATTTCAAACAGTTTTTTGTACTGCTTAATAATAGCGTTTTTAGGTTCCGTAAGAATTGCACGAAGCGTTTCTTTATCCAATGGATTCATATATGTTAAAACAGGAAGACGACCAATAATTTCTGGAATCAACCCAAAGTCTTTCAAATCTTTAGGGATAATATAGCGAAGCATATTATCCTTTTCAATTTCAGTTTCCTTTAGGGTAGCAGTAAAACCAACGGCCTGCATATTCAATCTTTTAGAAATATGACGTTCAATTCCATCAAAAGCTCCTCCGGCTATAAAGAGAATATTTTCGGTGTTTACTTCAATAAACTTTTGATCTGGGTGCTTTCTACCACCTTTAGGCGGAACATTAACTGTAGTACCTTCTAAGAGCTTTAGTAGAGCTTGTTGAACACCTTCACCACTTACATCACGTGTAATCGAAGGGTTATCGCTCTTACGTGCAATTTTATCGATTTCATCAATAAAAACGATACCTTTTTCAGCTTTCTCTAGGTTATAATCTGCAGCTTGAAGCAAACGAGTTAAAATACCTTCAACATCTTCACCTACATATCCAGCTTCAGTTAAAACCGTAGCATCCACAATAGCTAGTGGAACGTTCAACATTTTTGCAATTGTTTTTGCAATTAGAGTTTTCCCTGTTCCTGTTTGCCCAACAATAACGATATTACTTTTCTGAATTTCGATATCGTCATCGCTCTTTGGCTGAAGTAAACGTTTGTAGTGGTTATACACCGCTACAGACATAACTTTCTTTGTGAAATCTTGTCCAATCACATACTCATCTAAGAATGCTTTAATGAGCTTTGGCTTTTTCAGCATAAGGTCTTTAGACAATTCTGAGTTATCAGAATGCAAAGCCTCCTCAACAACAATCCCGTGCGCTTGCTCTATACAACGGTCGCAAATGTGGGCATCCAATCCTGCAATTAGCAGTTTGGTTTCCGACTTTTTACGGCCGCAAAAAGAACATTCTAAATCTTCTTTCGACATAATATTTTTTTTCAAAAATCTTTACTTATTCTCTTGTCAATATTTCATCAATCATACCGTATTCAACAGCTTTATCTGCTTTCATCCAGTAATCACGATCACTATCTTCGTAAACTTTCTCATAAGTTTGACCAGAGTGTTTTGCTATAATTTTATAAAGTTCCTCTTTAAGAGTCACAATTTCGCGAGCAGTAATTTCGATATCACTTGCTTGACCTTGAGCACCACCTAAAGGTTGGTGAATCATAACACGTGAATGCGTTAAACCACTACGCTTTCCTTTTTCACCAGCACATAAAAGTACTGCTGCCATAGAAGCTGCCATTCCTGTGCAAATAGTAGCTACATCTGGTTTAATAAATTGCATAGTATCATAAATTCCAAGTCCCGCATAAACACTTCCTCCTGGAGAGTTTATATAAATTTGAATATCGCGAGAAGCATCTGCACTAGCAAGAAACAATAACTGAGCCTGTACAATATTTGCAACTTGGTCGTTAATTCCGGTACCTAGAAAAATAATACGGTCCATCATTAAACGTGAAAAAACGTCCATTGCCACTGCATTCATTTGGCGTTCTTCAATAATATTTGGTGTCAAGTTTGTTGGATACATACTACTTATAATCTTGTCGTAGTACATATTACTAATACCCTGATCTTTTATAGCAAACTTTCTAAATTCGTCACTGTAATTCATAAATGTTAATTCTTTATTTAGGTAAGAAATTCAACTTAAAGAGCATATTTGGATTCCCGTCTTAATAGGAATTAAAAAGGCGTTAAATTAAAATAATTCAACGCCTAAAGATAACTATTTCTTCGCTAAATTAAGCGTAGGCTTCCTTAATGAATTCGTCGAAGGTAATCTCTTTGACTTTTAATTTTGCATTCTCCTTAAAGAAGTCTAATAATTTAGCTGTGTTTAATTGTTCACTTAAACGCTCAACCTCTTCTCTATTAGAAAGAATACGTGCAGTAATAGATTCAACTTCTTCGTCAGTTGGGTTAGTTTGTCCGAACTGAGCCATTTGAGCTTTAATCATATTTTTTGAATGGTCTTTCAACTCATCAAAAGTTACTTGCAAATTGTTTTCAGCACGAAGTTTACCTTCAATTAACTGATAACGAAGTCCTTTTTCACTTCTTTCGTATTCAGCTTTTGCTTCTTCTTCAGAAAGTCTTTTCTCACCAGTCATTGCGATCCAGCGCTGTAAAAATTCTTTTGGAAGATCAAATTTTGTGTTTTCAATTAAAGATTCTACTACATCATTTAAAAGCTTTTGATCGCTTTGTTGTGCAAACTGCCCTTCAGCATCTTCTTTAATTTTCGCTTTTAATTCATCTTCTGAAGTAACCTTACCTTCACCAAAAAGCTTGTCGAAAAGCTCTTGGTTCAATTCAGCCATTTCACGCTCATTTACTTCTTCAATTTTTAAAGAAACTTCGATATCTAAACCGTGAGCGTCATCGTGATCAACACCCAAATGCTTTTGGTTATCGTGGTCATCAGCAAACATACCTTTAGTTTTTAATGTAACGGTATCGCCAACTTTTGCACCAATAAGAGCATCTAATTGTTTTTTTCCTTTAATATCTTCTGTTGAAAAAGTAGATTTTTTCTCAATTTCTTTTTCAGTTGAAATAAATGTTCCAGTGATTTCATCACCTTTTTCTACTTCATTTTTAGATATTAGTTTTCCGTATTGTTTGCGGATAGTTTTTACTTGATTGTCAAGCATCTTATCGTCTGCAACAATTTTGTAATGAACTATTTCTTTCCCTTTTACATCAACATCAAATTGTGGAGCAAGACCTAATTCAAACTCAAACTTATAGTCTTCAGCATCCCAATCGATTTCTGATTCATTCTTAGGAAGTGGATTACCTAATACATCCAATTTTTCCTCTGTAAGGTATTTTTGAAGTGCATCTTGTAAAACTTTATTCACTTCTTCAACCAAGACAGCTTTACCATATTGCTTTTTAACCATTCCCATTGGGATATGACCTTTTCTAAAGCCAGGTATGTTAGCGGTTTTTCTATAGTTTTTTAAAACCTTTTCTACGTTGTCTGAATAGTCTTCTTTCGAAACCTCTACTGTAAGAACAGCATTCAGCTTATCAATGTCTTTTTTTGTAATGTTCATCTTTTCTCTTCTGAAATTCGGGATGCAAAAGTACGGCTTTTTACAAAACTCAACAAACATTTACAAATTGTTGTTGATTTAAAGTGAAATAACCCACCTTTTCTTGTTTAAGGTTAAGAAAAACAAGGTATCCTAATCAGATCTGAAAAGAGTAAAAAAAATATATTTATAGAGTAGTTATTAATCTTCGGGTAGTAGTGAAAATAAAATTGACTGAAAAACGGAAAGCAATAAACTAAAGAGTAAAGCCCACCAAATAGTAGTTACATCGAAACTATCGACAAAATAACCTGCAAGTAAAATAATAATAGCATTGATTATTAATAGGAATAGGCCAAAAGTGACAATTGTTATAGGAAGAGTTAAGACCACTAAAATTGGCTTTACAATTAATCTTAACAATGCGATAACAATAGCAACAATTACGGCTGAACCATAACCTTCTACAGCTACACCAGGAAGGATTTTTGCCAAAACCACCACGGCTAAAGCAGTAAGCAACAATTTTACAATTAATTTCATAAAAGGTGTTTTTAGTTAATTTAAGCTTTAGTAAATATAATAAAAAAAACCGCTCTCATTTGAGAGCGGTTTTAACCAATTAAATAAATTGATAAATTTAATTATTTGCAAGCGTAATCGTAGGGTAATACCCTATTTGTACCGTTGGTATCGTAGCGTCGTACGTATCGTTTATTGCCTGAATCATCATATTTGCTGTATAAGCATATCCTCTAGCAGTTGGGTGAACACCATCTAAAGAGAAAGCACCTCCAGTTACAAACTGAGAAGTTAATACACCTCCATCATAAGGAATTCCACCATCCGATAATCTTGCTAACGCAGTTTTTGCATCTACAAAAGCAAGTCCTTTTGCACTAGCTAACCCTTGAATTGTAGCATTATATGAATTTGTTGCAGCTGTAATTCTATCTTGTTCAGACTTAGCTAATACAAATTGATCTGCCAATGGAATACTTACTCCTACAACACCTTGTGGGTTGTTTGGATCTGGAGTAGAACCTAATACAGAAGATGCTGTTAAAACAACAAGGTCGTCTGAGTTTACTTGACGTAATTGGCCTAACAAAGCAGCTGTTGGAGCTGGTAAGTTAAATGGAGGCCCTTGTAAAATAGCTGTAATATCTGTTAAATCTTTATCTGTGGTAATTGGAAAGTTTTGTCCTGCAGAGAAGTTTATCATACGCATTGCAGCTTCTTCAGCCGAGATAATCCCCATACCAGCTAAGCCAGGTAATATTTGAGTATTATATCCTGCGAAATTAGCATTTACAGCAGCAGCTGTAGCTGCATCTAATGGAATAGCGTTGGTAGGAACTGTTGTAAAGTAAGGTATAGAAGTTACTTCTGGAATATTTACCAATACTCCTTTTGCTCCACCAGCTGTTAATGCCTCTACTTGTGCGTTGTAAACTGAAGCGAAAACGTTTGGATCTGTTATATCGTTACTACCATATGTAGAAGGATCAATATTTCCTGTTTGATCGACTCCTGAACCTCCAGAAGTTGCGTAGCTTAGAATATCATTATTTCCAATCCAAAGACTAAAAAAAGTAGGGCTTTGAGCAGCCGCATCCTCAATAACTTTCACATTTTCACTACTTGCGAAACGTGCAAAATATGGATTAGCAGTTCCACCTGGCACTCCTGCAACATTTCCATACCCTGGCGTTACCAAGTGAAAACTTTTTGCTCCAGGTACTCCCATATTATTGAAAGGCCCACTTAATTTGTTTGTAATATCTGTAGTTGGAGTTCCATCTAAACGAACTGGAGATGGATTACCATCTGCACCAACAGCTAAAACAAGTCTGTTTTCAGCAATTTGGTTTCCACCTAATAACAATCCACCAATATTATCATTCATTAATGGTTGAGTAAAATCTCCACCGCCAACAAATTCGAATTGCTGTGCCATTATATTTGGGTAACTATTGTTTTGACCAGTAATATATAATGCGCCATCTGCATAACCAGCTGTCAAAGAGTTTCCAACTGCTACAAACTTTGATAAGTTAGCAGAACCACTACTATAAAACCCACCATCGGTTACAGGGCTGTCAAATTCTGGCTCACAGCTTACAAGACCTATTGTCAACGCTGCGAATGTATATTTTAATAAGTTTTTCATCTTTCTGAATTTTTCAAATTATAGTTTATAAGTAACTCCTAGACCAGGAACAAAAGCATTGGTTTTATATGCTCCAGCAAAAGGAACAGCTACACCATTTTCTAAGTAATGATCGTATGAAGCATCAATTTCTTTAAAGTGTGAGAAAAGGAAAGATGCATCAATTTGTAGGTTCTCACCAATATTCACTGTTAACCCTGCAGTAAAGTTGTTACTATCACCACGAGGTGTTTCTGGCGCGAAGTAACCTGGCTGAACCGGAGTTTCATCAAAGTAGTATCCTGCTCTTAGCGTAAACATTTTTGTTGCTTCGTATTGTAATCCAAAACGATAAGCAGAAGAGTTCTTGTAGTTACGTGGGTTATAAGAATCTGGAATTGCTGGATTAGCAAAATCAATATCTAAAGACTCGTATACATTCCAATATGTACGATTGTAATCGAAAGCGAATAACCAGTTTTCTGCAAATTTATAAGACATACCAACCATCAATTCTGCTGGTAGAGGCATTGCAGCATCAATCTTAGTATCTTCAAAAGGAGTTAATGGAGAATTTGGAATATTTTCAAAAGTTGCATCTCCACCTTCTGCTTCTAGAATCATTTCAGAACGGTAAGTTGCACCTATTCTTAAATTATCAGTAAAATTAAAAGTTGTACTCGCTACCCATCCCCAAGCAGTTACACCACTTGCGTCAATTGTTACATTCGAACGATTTCCATCAAGATCGGTAAGTGTACGGTTTAAGTTTCTGTTAAAATTTACAGATCCATTTACATATATTGGTCCACCACCAACACTTAATTTTTCATTTATTTTGAACGAAACTGTTGGCTGAACATATATTGCTTGTAGATCTATATTGTTTACAAGATGAGAACCAACCCAGTCTTTATCATATTCTACAGAACTTCCATAAGGTGTATATACCCCAAGACCAAATGCCAACCAATCTGTTGCTTGATATGATGCATAAAAATAAAACGGCGTTCCTAATAAACTTTTAGTTTGGTCACTCGCTCCTGTAGTTTCATTTTGATAGGATATGTTTGCTAATACCCCGTGTGCACCAGCAGAAATGCTAAGTTTATTTTCTAAATACACTAATGCAGAAGGGTTAAAAAACACAGATTCACTGCTATTTATAACTGCAACACCCGTGTGGCCCATTGCAAGGGACTTATTACCCTGTAGACTTACACGGTACCCGCCCGCATAAGTTACCGCAGTTGCGAGTGCAAATACAGCAAGTACTAATACTTTTTTCATAATTTTTTAATTCTTTAGAGTTAATTTGTGAGGTTATTGGTAAGTTCAAAATGGTTTTTATTATGCATGCATAACAACCGTACTTACAATATTATAAAAAATTCATAACATTATCATAAAATTCTTCAGGATTTTCTGCATGAAGCCAATGACCTGCATTTGAAATAGTCTGAATTCTGGCTTTTGGAAAGTGTTTTTTAATCAAAACTTCATCCATAGGCTCAATGTAACCGCTCTTTTCGCCACTTAAAAACAAGGTTTCACCTTGGTAAATGGAATCTTCAGCAAGTGCAACACCAATAGCTTCAACTTTATCTGTTAATACTGGAAGATTTATACGAAGACCATATTCTTTTTTATCTTTTCGATACAGGTTCTTAAGAAGAAACAGTCTTGTGCCTTCATCTTTAATGTATGTTGCCAATATATCTTCCGCATCACTACGAGATTTAATTTTTGAAAAATCTAATTCTGAAAGAGCTTTTAAAATATCTTGATGATGAGAAGGATAAAATTTTGGACCTATATCTGCAACAATTAGTTTTAAAACCATTTCGGGATAACTTACTGCAAATTGCATAGCAACTTTTCCACCCATTGAATGACCTAATAATATGATTTGCTTCAAATTGTGTTCATCGCAGTATTTCTTTAAATCATCCGCCATTATTTCATAGGAAAATTCATTGTGATGAAAACTTCTACCGTGATTTCGTTGATCAACCAAGTGAACTTCATATCCATCTTCTGCCCATCTAGAACCAAGTGTTTTCCAATTATCGCTCATACCGAGAAAGCCGTGGAGTATCACGAAAGCTTGTCCGGAACCGAGAATTTGAGAATGTAAAATCATGTGAAATTTTATTTATTATTTAAGTCTTTGTAAATATCCGGCAATAACTTTTTCTATCCCATCGTATAGCGCCTCACTTATTAGAGCGTGGCCTATACTCACCTCTAAAAGGTTAGGAATGTTTTCTTTAAAGAATTGAATGTTATCTAATGAAAGATCGTGCCCCGCATTAATTCCCAAGCCTAATTGGCTTGCAAGAACTGCACATTCGGTATACGGCTTTATAGCATCTTTGTTTCCTAGTGCATACTGATCTGCAAATTCTTCAGTGTACAATTCAATTCTGTCTGTTCCCGTTTCGGCTGCCCCTTCAATCATTTTTAATGTGGGATCAACAAAGATTGAGGTGCGAATTCCATTATTCTTAAATTCTGAAATAATTTCTTTTAAATAATCTTTATGTTTAACCGTATCCCATCCAGCATTAGAAGTTATAGCGTCTACCGCATCTGGTACAAGGGTAACTTGGGTAGGTTTAATTTCTAATACCATTTTTGTGAAGTTATCCATAGGATTTCCTTCAATATTATATTCTGTAGTAACTATAGATTTTAAATCGTAAGCATCTTGATACCGAATATGACGTTCATCCGGCCGTGGATGAATAGTGATTCCTTGAGCTCCAAACTTCTGAATATCCTTTGCCATCTTTAATAAGTTTGGCACATTACCACCTCGTGCATTACGAAGAGTAGCTATTTTATTTATATTAACGCTTAACTTTGTCATTGAATAAATTGTTGTTTTGTAATAATAATTAAAACCTATTAAACCCGAAAATAAACTCAATCAGATTCAACAAATGCATTTTTAACAAAAATACAAACCTTAAGGACGGAAAGGAACTTATATTTTAAGTAATTTGCATTTTAAATAAATATCTAATGGAGACCATAAATTATATTATCAACGATATTGAACCATTCGACATTTCAGCTAATATTAAAGACGTGCAAACCGTTTTTAACCAGCTAACTTATTCGCACGTACCTGTTGAAAAAGACGGGGAATTTATAGGTTGTGTATCCGAAAATGACGCATATTGTTTTGATAATACAAAACTCCTTAGCGACTATCAATACGCTTTAGAACCTTTCCACGTGCTGGAAGACACTAATTGGCTTGACGTTTTAGAGGCTTTTGCATTACACAATAGCAATGTAATGCCGGTTTTAGGCATAGACAATAAGTACCTTGGTTATTTCGAATTAGGTGATATAATGAGCCTTTTTAACAATACTCCTTTTTTAAATGAAACAGGGGGCATCATTGTAGTTGAAAAAGGCATTCAAGATTATTCTTTTAGCGAGGCTTGTCAGATAGTAGAATCTAATGGCACTAGAATTTTTGGGATATTTATTTCAAAAATCACAGAAAACACTGTTCAGCTTACAGTAAAAGTTGGTCATACCGCAATGAATAGCATCGTTCAAACTTTTAGACGATACAAATACAACATCATAAGTCAACACGAAGAAGATAAATTTGTGGAAGACTTGAAAGAACGTTCCAAGTATCTAGACAAGTATTTAAACATCTAAAATAATAACCATACCTGAACAAATTTAATTTTTAATACAGCACTCCAATCTTCTAAACCAATTAAATGAAAATAGGAATTTACGGACAGTTTTATCACAAAAATTCAGAAATATACATTCAGATGTTACTGGATGCACTTCAAAAAAAGGCTGCGAAAGTTCTGATAGAGGAAAATTTCCTTGAAATTATTAACCAAAATCAAGAAATCACTAAAAACTTTTCAGAGTGTTCAACCTTTACAAAACTTGATTCTAGTTTCGATCTATTTTTCAGTATTGGAGGTGACGGCACCATTTTGAAAGCGGTGACATTTGTTGGGGATTTAGGTATTCCAATTGTTGGAATCAACACTGGGCGACTAGGTTTTTTGGCGACTATCCAAAAGGAAACCATTACTGAAAGTCTCAATCAAATATTAGAAGGAGAATATATTATTTCTGAACGCAGCCTTCTAACGGTAGAAACTAAACCCGAGAGCGAAGAAGTACCCACACTTAATTTTGCACTAAATGAAGTTGCGGTAAATAGACGCAACACAACTTCAATGATAAAAGTTGAGACCTTGGTAAACGATAAATACCTTACCTCCTATTGGTCTGACGGATTGATTGTTGCTACACCAACCGGATCTACCGGTTACTCCTTAAGTTGTGGAGGTCCCGTTATAGACCCTGATTCAAAAAATATGATTCTAACTCCCATTGCCCCACACAATTTAAATGCAAGGCCTTTAGTAATTGCAGATTCCAACACAGTTACTCTAAAAGTTTATGGACGTGAAGAAACTTTTTTAATGTCTATGGATTCCAGGATTGCTACTTTAAAAAATGAAACGAAGATTATTATAAAAAAAGCTGATTTCACTATTAAACTAGTTCAATTAAACGATGACAGCTTTATTAAAACCCTTCGAAAAAAATTGTTATGGGGCGAAGACAAGAGAAATTAAACAATAAATCAAACTAAAACTTGTTAATCATTTAAGACAATTTGGCTTCAGTCTATTTCAAGCCAAGTTTATTGTTATATTTGCAAACTTTTAAACTATATGAAGCATTTTGCAACTGCATTTTTACTACTCTTAGCTGTGTATAGCGCACAGTCTCAAACCTATGAAGTAGGTGTTATGTTGGGCGGCGCCAACTATATTGGCGATGTTGGTAAAACAAATTATATAAATCCAAATGCAATTGCAGCAGGTGGGATATTTAAATGGAATAGAGGTCCAAGACACTCATTTAGGGGCTCTCTTCTTTATGCTAAAATTAAAGGAGACGATATTGATAGCGGCTATAGCAACAGAGAACAGCGCGGATATTCATTTGAAAATTCAATCAAAGAATTATCGATAGGGTTAGAATTTAACTTTTGGGACTTTGATGTTCACAGTGGTAAAAAAGTTCACACCCCCTATTTATACACTGGTTTTACTTCGTTTTTATATGATTCATCAGGAGCTTTAGATAGGAGAGATGGCAATACAAAAGAGGAAAAAGTACAAACAGGGATAGATTTTGCAATCCCTATGGTAATAGGATACAAAGCAAAGCTATCTCACAGCACAATGATAGGCTTTGAAATTGGAGCTCGTTATACCCTCACAGACAACTTAGACGGAAGTAGTGATTGGAAGAAAGGAGAACCTCGAAGAGCAGGTGATTTTGGAAACATCAATAATGATGATTGGTATGTGTTCAGTGGCATAACGTTTACATTTGCTTTTGGAAGACTACCCTGCTATTGCAATTTTTAAAACAACAATGGATTCTAAAAACAGCATAGACAAAAACAGATTACCAAAACACCTTGCCATTATCATGGACGGGAATGGTCGTTGGGCTAAACAAAAAGGTCTTTTACGTTCCATTGGGCATGAAAACGGATCGAAAGCTGTTCGCGAAATTGTAGAAGGATGTGCAGAAATCGGAATTGACTACTTAACTCTTTACGCCTTTTCTACCGAAAATTGGAAAAGACCTAAAATTGAGGTAGAATTATTGATGAAACTCTTAGTTTCATCCTTAAGAAAAGAAATTAAAACACTTAATGATAACGACATTAAGTTAAATGCTATCGGCAATTTAAATGCATTACCTAAAAAAGCTCATAAAGAACTTTTGGATGTAATTGAAAAAACAAAAGATAATAAAAGGATGACACTTACTCTTGCATTAAGCTATGGTTCAAGAGAAGAAATAACAAAAACAATTAAAGAGATTAGTCTTAAAGTTAAAAATAACCTAATTTCGCCGGACGATATTGACGAAACGGTAATTAATAATCATCTTTACACCCAAAATTTACCAGATGTAGACTTGTTGATCCGCACCAGTGGAGAACAGCGTATCAGTAATTTTCTGCTTTGGCAAATAGCTTATGCCGAATTATATTTTACTGAAACGCTTTGGCCGGATTATACTAAAAACCATCTTTTTGAAGCAATATTAAATTATCAAAACAGAGAAAGAAGATTTGGAAAAACCAGTGAACAACTTAAATAAAAGTTCCCTATTGCATACATACAGAAAATCTTATTGTATTTTTTTATTTACAATACTTTCCGTTTTTACACTACAGGCACAGCAAAAAGAACTTGACAGCGGCATAAAATACACTATTAATGAAATAGTAGTAACAGGCGCTCAAAACTTTAACGAACAAACCGTTATAGCTTTTACAGGCTTAAAAAAAGGGGATCGCATTTATATCCCTGGTGAAAAACTTAGCCAAGTTACTAAGAAACTTTGGGAACAAAACCTTTTTAGCGACATTGCTTTCTATGTGACTAATATCAATGGAGATGAAGTAGATTTAGAGCTATACATTGTAGAGCTACCTAAACTTAACGAAGTTACTATTGAAGGTGACGGAATTCGCAAAGCCAAGAAGAAAGAAATAATTAAGGATAACAACCTTGGCGCTGGCGCTAAAATTACTGAAAACCTTATTTCTACAACCACCAACTACATTACCAATAAGTATAAAAAAGATGGCTTTTTAAATACTGATGTAACTATCACCACCACTCCTGTTAAGGATTCAAGTGGGGTGGAGATTTCTAAAAACATGAAAATCGCGGTAGACAAAGGAAACCGTGTAAAAGTAACCAAAATAAACTTTGAGGGTAATGAGCAGTTTTCAAATGGAAAATTGCGCAGAGCGATGAAAAAAACAAAGCGTAAAAACTTTTTGCGTTTTTGGAAAAGATCTAAATACACCGAAGAAGGTATTGAAGAAGATAAAGAGTCTATCTTAAAGAAATACAAGTCTAATGGTTATCGTGATGCACGTATCGTTAAAGATTCGTTGCGCATCCTAAATGATAAAAATGTTGCATTAGACATCAAACTTGAAGAAGGAGACAAATACTATTTTGGTGATATTGATTTTATAGGAAATAGCGTTTTTACAGATTCTCAATTACGTCAAGTTTTAGGTATTAAGAAAGGAGATGTTTACAATGGCATCCTACTTCAAGAACGTATTGCAGACGACAGCTCTCCTGATGCTGAAGATATGACTAACCTATATCAAAACAACGGTTATCTTGCTGCAAGAATTAACCCTGTAGAAGTTGCTGTAAGAAATGACACCATCGATTTTGAAATAAGAATCATGGAGCGTAACTTATTCTATTTCGACCACGTTACAGTGGTAGGAAACGACCGTACCAATGACCATGTTATCTACAGAGAGCTTAGAACCCGTCCAGGTCAAAAATATAGCAAACGAGATGTAGTACGTACTATTCGCGAACTTGGACAATTAGGATTCTTTGATCCAGAACAACTTTCACCTAATTTCAAAAAAGTAGATGAAAGCAACGGTTTAGTAGACCTTGAATACTCTGTGGTTGAAAAAGGAAGTAGCCAAGTTGAGCTACAAGGTGGTTATGGTGGTGGAGGTTTTGTTGGAACCTTAGGGCTTTCTTTCAACAACTTCTCACTTAGAAACATTTTTAATCTAGACAGCTACAAACCACTTCCAATGGGAGACGGTCAAAAGCTTTCATTAAGAGCACAAGCAAGTAGCTATTACCAAACCTATAGCGTTTCACTTACAGAACCATGGCTTGGTGGTAAAAAACCAGTTCAGTTCTCTGCTTCGTTCTCACATACAATTCAAAACTTCTACGACTATAGAAATAGAAGAGCCGATACAGACAGAAGCTTTACAATTACTGGTGGTTCTCTTGGATTAGCTAAGAAGGTTAAATGGCCAGATGATTATTTTGTGTGGTCTAATGCTCTTAGTTTTCAACATTACAACTTAAATAATTACAATACTGGATTGTTTACATTCGGTGATGGGTACTCAAATAACTTAGCCTATACTATAGGGATAAGCAGAAACAATACCGCTACAAACCCGATATATCCAACTTCTGGATCGGACTTTAGCATTACTGCTAAACTTACCCCTCCATATTCAGCATTTAACAGTGTAGATTACGGTGCTTTAAAAGATGAAAGAGCTAGATTATTGGAAACATTACCAGACGATCCTAACTTTGTAAATGCAAATCAGAGAATTTCTGAAATTGATCAAGAACGTTTTAAGTGGTTAGAATACTATAAAGTTAAATTTAAAGGAACTTGGTACACACGTTTATACGATAAGCTTGTGCTTCGTACAAACACTGAATTAGGATTCTTAGGCGCATACAATCAAAACCGTGGTGTTCCTCCTTTCGAAAGATTCTTTGTTGGTGGTGATGGACTAGGAGCTTATAGCTTGGATGGACGTGAAGTAATTCAAATGAGAGGATATCCAAACCAAGGACTTTCTGACCCTGATGGAAATACGATTTACAATAAATTTTCGTTAGAGGTAAGATATCCTGTAACTTTGGCACAAATGGCGTCGATTTACGTATTAGCTTTTGCTGAAGGTGGAGCTTCATACGATGGCTTTAGAAATTACAATCCATTCGAACTCAAGCGTTCAGCTGGAGCAGGATTACGTATATTTATGCCAGCATTCGGACTCTTAGGTATCGATTTCGGATATGGATTTGATCCAGCGTTAGGAGGCACCGAAAAAAATGGATGGGAGACACATTTTATCATCGGACAACAATTTTAAAAAAACTGGCACGATATTTTCTTAACCTACAACCAAACAACTATGAAGACAAAAAAAATACTCTTTTTTACTATTGCCCTTTTTTGCTTTACCTTCATGGCAGAAGCACAACGAGGTGTTCGTATAGGATATATTGACATGGAATACATTCTAGAGAGTGTTCCAGAATATAAAGAAGCGTCAATTCAATTAGAAGGAAAAGTTCAACGTTGGAAGCAAGACATCGAAAAAAGGCAAAAAGATATCGATCAGATGAAATTGAATCTTGCCAATGAAAGAGTGTTACTAACACAAGAATTAATTGAAGAACGAGAAGAAGAAATAAAAATTAAGGAAGATGAAATGCTTCAGTACCAGCAAGACCGATTTGGCCCTAATGGTGACTTAATGATTCAGCGCAGACAATTAGTTCAGCCAATTCAAGATCAAGTATTCAATATTGTTCAAGAAATTGCAGAAGGTAAGAAATACGACTTTATTTTTGACAAGTCTGCAGATGTAGTAATGTTGTTTGCAGCAAAAAGAAATGACATTAGCGACTTAGTAATCAGAAGCATCGAACGTGCTGGTAGAAGAACGCAAGCTTTAGATAAAAAAGAAAAGCGTGAAATAGAACGCAAAGAAAAACTTTCTTTAGAAGAGGAAGGAGCACTTTCAGAAAGAGAAGAAGAAATTCAAAAGAAACAGGAAGAGCGCGAGGCTATTATCGAGGCTAAGAAAACAGAGCGTGAGCAAATGATGGAAGATCGCAAAAGAGAACGCGATTCTATTAGAGATGCAAAAAGAGCTGAAATGGAAGCTCGCAGACAAAAAATGATTGAAGAAAGAGAACGCAGAAGAGATTCTATATTAAATGCTCGAAAAAATAGAAACAACTAAAACCCTGGAAACAGTGGTGAGGAATAGGAAGTAAATAAATGAGTTGTTAAATCTCACTAAACCTTTAACAGAATAACCAAATCAATTTAATTAAAATAACACTTAAATTTAATACACTTACGATGAAAAAAATGAAAACCTTATTAATGGCAGTTGCACTAATGATAGGAGCTACTAGTTTCGTAAACGCTCAAGTAAAAATTGCTCATATTAATGCACAAGAACTTATTGAGTCAATGCCAGACTATAAAGCTGCTCAAAATCAGTTAGACAAAGTTCAAAAGACTTACGATACTGAAATTAAAGCAATGGTGAAAGAATGGGAAACTAAAATGAAGCAATACGATGCTGAAGCTTCATCAAAAACCGACGAAGAAAACCAAAAGAGATTCCAAGAGGTTCAAGCAATGCAAGAAAACATTCAAGCATACAGACAACAAGCATTACAAGATTTAGATAAGAAAAGAGCTGATACATTTAAGCCAGTTCTTGAAAAAGCTCAATCTACAATCCAAAGAGTTGCTAAATCTCTAGGATACCAATATGTATTGGATTCTACAATGGGAGGTGGTGTAATTCTTGCCGATGGTAAAGACCTTATGGCTGATGTGAAAAAAGAATTAGGAATGTAATTCTTTTTTAGATTATACTTTTTAAAAAAACTGCCCCCAAAAGGGCAGTTTTTTTATGCAATATTTTTAATGGAATTGGCTACTTTTACGATATGGATAAAAACAGTCCAATAGGGATTTTTGATTCTGGAGTGGGTGGCACTTCTATATGGAAAGAAGTAGAAAAGCTACTTCCTTTCGAGCACACCATTTACCTTGCTGATAGCATAAACGCTCCTTATGGCGATAAGTCTGCTGACGACATTATCGCACTCAGTATTAAAAATGTAGATAAGCTACTTAGTTTAAAATGCAAGATTATAATTGTAGCCTGTAATACAGCAACTACAAATGCAATTTCAGTTCTTAGAAATAAATACGATATTCCAATTATCGGAATAGAACCTGCAATAAAACCTGCAGCATTACAAACCAACTCAAAGAGTATTGGCATTCTAGCTACAAAAGGGACGCTTAGCAGCGCACTTTTCAGCAAAACCACCAAAGAGTTCACTAAAGATATTAACGTTGTTGAAATCATAGGAGAAGGACTCGTTACGTTAATTGAAAAAGGAAATTTAGACGGTCCAGAAATGATGGCTCTTTTAAAGAAGCATATTCAACCTATGATTGATGCCAATGTAGATTATTTGGTTTTAGGATGTAGCCACTACCCTTATATTATCCCTCAATTAAAAATGATTTTACCAGACAACGTTAAAATTATTGATTCAGGGGAAGCAGTGGCCAAACAAACAAAAACGATACTACAGAGCTTGGATTTACTTCGTGAAGAAACTTCTGCTCCAACTCTTCAATTCTATACTAATGCCAAAACAAGAACTTTAGAATTTCTATTAGAAGAATATTCTAAAATCATTACTATAGAAAAAAAAGACTTTTAGAAAGTTATTTAAACCAAGAAGAATACATCACGTAATTTTCGGCAATACGTTCAACTTCGCCTTTTGTAAGTTCTGGACTAATATCCTTAATTTTTTTTGCTGGGATTCCAGCGTAAATACTGCCACTTTCAACTACAGTGTTTTTAGAAACAACAGCTCCCGCAGCTATGATGGTATTACTCTCAACAATACAATCGTCCATAACAATACTCCCCATCCCAATTAGCACGTTATCGTGTACCGTACAACCGTGCACGATAGCATTATGACCTATGGAAACATTATTACCAATGGTTGTAGGTGAGGTTTTGTAGGAAGCGTGAATTACTGCTCCATCCTGAACATTTACCCTATTTCCCATTTTAATATAATTCACATCTCCGCGAATAACTGCATTAAACCATACACTACACTCATCACCCATAACTACATCGCCAACTATAGTAGCATTTTCAGCTATAAAACAATTTTCAGGTATTTCAGGATGTTTTCCGTTTACTGATTTTATGATCATAAGAATATATTAAGAAAGTAAATTTCAAATCTATTAATAAAACAAAGCCTAATACAAATTTAAGTATTAGGCCTTATTGTAAAATATAAAAACTGTATCAATTAGTTAATCGCAGGGCAATTACATTCGTACGGCGCTGGTCTTCCACCTAAAAAGTCGAAACCTAAAGTAATTTGATGAAATCCTCCACTTTGATATTTAACATTCCCAGATTGATATGAATAAGTATAAGCAAACATAAAGTTGTTAAAGTCTATCCCTAAAACTGGAGTAAAATATTGAAGTTTTTGATTTTCAATTTTTGTACCATCTAAGTATTCTGCACCGTCTAAAGTTCTTCTGTACGATATCCCTCCCCAAAGTTTTCCAAAATCCATTTTGCGATAGGCTTTCATATTTACATCAACAGTTTTTTCACCTGTACGTTCAGCCCATTGGAATAGAAATGAAGGTTCGTAACTCCAATCGGAATCAAACTTTCCAATTGCGTAAGCCATAGAAGCTAAGTATTTACGCTGGTTGTTCGATTCAAATTCTTCACTGTAAATATTTCTATTTCTAAAAATGATGTTTTTAACAGTAAGGTGACTTGAGAAATTTAAAAAATTATAAGAAAACCCTGCGTCTACATTAAAGTAAGTACTACTCTGAATAATTCCACCAATAACAGGATCGAAGTCGGATAAATCAAAGCTTGTTTCATCCAATCTACCTTGAGTAATTCCCGCACTTAATCCAAAAGATAATTGATTTAAATCAACTTCAGTTCTGGAAAACATAATATGATGCGCATAAGTTACATACCCCCCGGTTTGCGAATGGTATCCATTTTTATCGTTATACAGAATTAATCCAAGACCAGATTGTTCGCCTACTCGAGCATTAACACTCAATGTTTGCAAATTTGGTGCTTCCTTTTGATCAAACCATTGCTTTCTAGCCGTTAGTCTAATCTTGTTATAATTTGCTGCACCCGCCATGGATGGATGAATAAGATATAGATTATCTGCAAAATAGTCTGAGTACACCGGAATTCCATCTTGTGAATAACCACAGAAAGAAACTATTAGTAGCAGTAAAATGGGGAATTGTTTAAATTTCATGTGCATAAAATATTTGATAATGCGTAAGATAAATTGCCTGTTCTAATCTTCGGTAATTTACTATTTTTTGTTAAACACTTTATATTTTCTATTAACGTTTTAAAGTAAAATGTCCTTTAAATTCTTTTAATTGATCGTCTTCTTTATATTCAACTCTAAACCAATAGTCACTAGATGGTAATGGTGTTCCATTATATGTTCCATCCCAACCTTGTTCTGTAGGGCTTAATTGCTTCAATAATTTTCCGAAGCGATCAAAGATATATATTTTTGCCGTTGGGTCACTTGCACCAATGCCATAAATATTCCAAGTATCGTGATAACCATCTTCATTTGGAGTAAAATACTGAGGATAATCTATTACACTTACTTCAAAAGTAACAGATCCGCAACCATTCACATCCTTAATAGTTATTAAGTGAACTCCAGGACTTACATTTTCAAATATATTGCTAGTTTGAAATGGTCCATTATCGAGTTGATATTGATACTCTCCAATACCAGTAGCGAGCACTTCTATTATATGATTTCCTGCAAAAGCTCCATTACTTAAAACAGCCTCATAAGTAAGCGGTGGAGATGATAAAGTAACCGTTGTACTTGCTGTGGTTTCACAGCCTGTAGCAATTTCAATAATTGTAACTGTATACACCCCTTCTTCCAAAGCAGTTATAGAAGGTCCGGTTTCTCCAGGCACTAGTACTCCATTTAAATCCCACATAAATGAATACAGGTTAGGGTCTAAACCAGTATCAATTACAGGAGGCGACACACTTCCCTCTTCCTCAGGAATCGGATTGCCATTTTCATCAACACATAATCTATATTCATCATCAAAAACAATAGTTGGCAAATAATTCACTTTCAAAATCATTTCAACTACTGCATAACATTTCGGAATAAAAGTATTGCTTTCATTAGTAACCCTTACATAAATACGTTGTGGATTTATGATGTTTACATAAGGGAATTCAATTGCACCTTCTCCACTTTCGGCACCTTCAATTGTTTCATAGAAGGTTAATTGGAAATTAGCAGGATCTTGACCATCTAAAATTTCATTGTGAAGATCTTGCACTTGTGGATCTGTTAAATCGTATAAATCAAATTCTGTAAAACCATCACTTGGAGGAAGGTTGTCACAAACTACAAATGGTTGAGCTGGTGTATTTGCAAGTGCCTCTCGATTCACCTGAAGTTCGAAAGATTGATTGCCACCTACATAACATCCTGTTTCTGTGTTGAGAATACCTGTGTAAATAATCTGTGGGTTTATAGCATTGTTATTCGCATCTCTATTTTGATAAGTAGTAGTGTTTACAATTGCATTTGTTTGATTTTCTGCATCTACTATATCTGTATAAAAACTTACTTCAAAAATAGATAAAGACTGACCATTTAATATTTCATCAACCTTAGAATTTAAATTGAAAATACCAATTCCGCTATCATTCGAGATACAAACTACATAGGGAGAAACCTCAGCCGTATCATCAGGAATTGGGTTTACGATTAGTTCCAATTCTACTATTTCAAAACATAGTGAAGTAGGATTGGTTGTACGAACGTAAATTGTTTGTGGATTACTTATGTTTTGATAAGCTGTTGTTTCCGCCTCTGGAATAGCATCGGTTTCTGAAACCGCATTTTCATAACTTAAATAATAATCTAACGTCCAAGTGGTGTTTCCATTCAGAATTTGATTATTGCGAGAAGTAAGGTCGAAAAGTTCTGTTTCATCATATGGTCCCGGAGGAATAATCAAGTTGTTATCGCAAAGCACTATAGGGTCTGGTGTAACAGGTTCTGGATTGCTTTTAACTCTTATGGTTAATGTTGTAAAAGACAAACATCCGCTATCACTATCTTCTACTCTTACATAAAGCACTTGAGGATTAATAGCATTACCTGAAGTGTCAACATTTACATAAGCTGTATCTGGATTTATAGGGTTAATATTATCCTGAGCATCTTCTTCTGTAATAAAGTAAGAAACTCCATGTGTAAGTACTCCCCCTGTAATTTCACTATTTTTAACTGTAAGGTCAAAAGTTGTTATTCCGTCGTTTGCCTCACCTAAGTCATCACATAAAGACAATGGTGTTGGGTCTATTATTTGCACTCCATCTTGAACTACAAGATCAAATTCGCCTAGCTTATAGCATTCCGTGACATTATCACTTAACCGAACCCATATTGTCTGTGGGTTGCTTGTGTTTGTATAAGATTCTGGTTGAGCTATAACATCTGTTCCTAAGGCTGCTGAAGCTTCCGATTCATGATACGTCAAAGTAAAATCACTGGTCGACTGACTGCCAAAAATTAGATCTTCCTGAACAGTAAGATCAAAAACAGCAAAATTATCATCGCCACAAAGTATTAAATCTGGTAAATCTTGAGGAACAATTGGCGTTGGATTAACGATAAGCTCTAAGGTAGTAACATCAAAACATCCTGTCCCGTCTGGTTCATCTTCAAAGGCTACTCTTACAAATATCGTTTGATTGTAAGCTATAATATTTTCATAAGGACTTTGTAATGGAAAATTACCTGTATTTGCATCCTGTAGTGTTTCGTGATAGCTAACATTAAGAAGTGTATTACCTCCGCTAATTTCATCACTCTTACTTTCTAAATCAAAATCGGAAACTATTCCATCGTTATCCATATCGCAAACAACTAATGGTGTTGGCTCTACAGGAACAGGAAGTGGGTTTACTATTAGATTAAACGAAAGCTCTGCCATACAATCCTGCTGATTTGAAATAGAAACAAATATTTCGTGGGGATTGCTTGTGTTTTGAAACGCTGTAGGGTTATCAATAGGAATATTATTCGCTAAATCGTTTGCATCTTTATAGTACGTTACTGTTAATGTTGCATCATTATTAGTTATCAAAGGCGTATTCAATGTTAAGTCGAATGTAGATACCTCATCATTTGATGTACTTCCATTAACTTCATCATCGCAAAGTTCAAGATCTTCTGCCGTTCCCGAACCAGGGAATTCTCCAACTTCTAAATCAAAAGAAGAAACTCTGTAGCAACCAGTATTTAAATTTTCTAAGCGCACATATATAGTTTGTCCCATGCTAGAAAACTCATTTGCTTGCGTAATTTGATTAATACCGGTTATGGCATCTGATTCAACTTCATAATAAGAAATTGGCGCAAAATCGGTAGGATTTTGAATTCCATAAACTGAAGAATTTTGAATTGTTAAATCAAAAATTCCAAATCCATCACCGTTTAAATCACAAACGATATATGGATCTAAAAAGTTAGCATCTGGCGCATCTGGCAATGGAATAACAATAAGTTGCAGTTGCACAATGGCATAGCATTCAGATTCATTCTTCTCAACTCTTGCCCATACAGAATCATTAAAGGCAACAACGTTTGTATATAGGAAAGGAGCTACAATTTCACCTGCACCCCCTACTTCAGCTTCTGCTTCGGTTGGGTAATATTTTACCGTTACGTCCAACTCTCCATTCATTATTTGGTTTGTACGCAAACTAAGGTCGAATTCTGCAAATCCATCACCTTCATCACAAAGTTCAAGTGGATCAGGAACAGCTGGAGTTGGCAACGGGTCTACCACTAATGTTAAAGTAACAAGGCTTTTACATTCAAAAGTATTTGCAACTCTTGCTACAATAGTCTGTGCATTTGTAATATTTTGATAAGCGGTTGGGTTAGCTATTGGATTATCGGCAGCTTCATCTGCAAAAGTTTCAAACCAGGTAACAACTAAATTAGGAATGCCTCCTGTTATCTCGTTATTTTTTGAAGTTAAATCGAAAGTACTTATTTGGTCAGTAGTTGTACTTCCATTTACAGTATCATCACATAAATGATAATCGACTGGTTCATTTCCTACGGGACTTGGCTCTACAATTAACTCCAACTCAACAATTGTATAACATCCCTGTCCTCCATTATTTGGAGTAGTGTTAGCTGCTGAACCAACTCCAAGAAAATAGATAATCTGGGTATTTGGAACTATATTTTGATAAGCAGTGGGGTTTGCAATTGCTTGAGAGAAATCTGGATTTTCTAATGCTGAAATTCCAGCATCTATAGCATCTTGTTCTGATGCATAGTAGTAAATGTCGTATTGCAACGGATCAAGTCCGTTAAGTATTTCGTCTTGTTTAGTTGTTAAATTAAAAATTTCAAAACCATCGTTATTATCATCGCATATACGATACACTGAAGGTTCGTTTAGCATAGGGCTGTCACGTACTTCAAGCTTTAACAAAACAGTTGTGTAACAAGTTGAATTCGGACTCTCTATTCTTGCATATACCTCGTCGTTATATGGAATAATATTCTCGAACGGTTCTGGTAAAACCCCTTCGTTGGTTTGTGCATCTGATAAGGTATAATGATATGTAACTGTTAAAGTAGGATCTCCCCCTGTAATATCTTCATCTGCATTATGGAGAAAAAAGTCTGTAAAACCATTGCTATCACTATCACAAGCAACTAATGGATCAGGGTTTTCATTTACTACCTGAAGTGAATCGACAGTGATTTCAACAGAAGTAGTTAAAAAACAGTCTGGATTTATAACTGTCTCAATCCTAGCAAAAATCGTTTCGCCTGGAACAGAAACTGGATAAATAATTGGCAGTGGATTAGCTCTTGTTTGAGCTTCATTTAAAGTGTTGTGATATGTAATATTAAATTCTGAAGCATTTTGACCGTCCAAAACAAATGCATCAAACTCTAATGGCAAGTTTACATCCTCACTACCATTTTCATCTTGATCGCATAATGCCATTGATGGAAGTACTCCAACACTAATTGGAGTATAATAAATCTCAAATTGTTCTAGGTCGTAACACATTTCCTGTGCTCTGTCATGAATACGTACGTAGATTGTTTGTGGTGATGGCCCCACCATAGGGTAAGCCCCTGGTGTAGTAATTGCACTTATGTTATTTTCACTATCTGCATATGTTTCAAAGTACTTAACCTCAAAAACAGTTGAGTTTTGCCCACCTAAAACATTTACATCATTCTGAGTAAGGTCGAAAAAATTTGTTTGGGTTCCATTATCGCATCTAAAAAGATCTAATGGTTCATGGGCGACTGCTTGCGGATTGAATGTGACAATAAATGCAGGTGATTCTTCCACAAAACAAGCGGCTTTATTACCACTTACAGTGTAAACCCCAGACTGGGTTACATTTATTGTAGGCGTATTACCACCATATGGATTTCCATCAAGAAACCAGTTATAAGTGTCTAAGTCGTTAAAATTTGCTGTTAATGTTTCTGTTTGCCCTTCGCAACTTTCGTTATTTCCTGTTATAAATAAACCCTGTGCTGCTAGATCTATTGTTTGCTCAAATTCATTATTTTCTTCATTAGTTTCTAGAACAATTCCCACCCCTGTTCCATTATCATCAACAACCGCTTTTAGCGTAAATATTTGAGGTGTACCTACAGGAATATTAAGGTTTATCGTTCCGCTTTCACTGCCATCAATTGGAAGTTCAATATTTGTTTGTGTTTGCCCTAACAAAACTGCATCGGCATAAAATGCTATAGGAGTACCAGCTGGCAATGCTGCAGTACTGTTAATATTGTATACGGTATAGTCTACTTCTATAGTACTATCTGCACACAGCACCCCGAGATTATCAATAGTTATGGTAGCATCTGGAAGTTCTGAATTTACGCTAGTAATGATATTATTTACCATTATCCAGTCTTGGTCTGATGTAAGTTTAATTTCAATAGTACTATCACCAGGCTCAACGATTCCTACTAAATCGTAAAAATCCAGGTCCATATTATAATTTTGGGCATTTCCAGGAGCACCAATATAGGAGTTGGTTCCGTTAAAGGCATTATTTGAAGGGTTTAATGGCGGATCGGATATTAGTTGTCCATTGATGTATAAACTTTCTTGATTATCGATAAACCTATCACCTTCCCAAGCAAGAAATCCAATTTTTGATAATTCATCTGAAGCTACAGAAATATCAGTAAGTGTTATTTCAATTGGATTCTCAAATTCGTTAACACCTTCAAGTCCGTCAAAAAGACTAATCTGATTTAATAAAATATCTGGATCGGTTGGGTCTTCATAAATTATATAGATGGCCCACCCTCCAAAGTTAGTACCACTACCCGAACCATTGGGAGGCGAACAGTAGTCAGACAGAATATTCATTACATCCAATCCAGAGAATGTATAAACTCCATTCCCATTAGCTAACAATAAATTTGTAACATCTGCATAAGCTGCAAAATATGGTAGGTTTCTAAAAGTATGTGAAAAAGTTCTTTCAGCAGTTATTGCTGTTCCATTGATATCAACTTGGAAATCTCCCGGGCCAATTGAAGACCAGTATAGATGAGCGGAAACTAGGCTTTGGGTTGCAGATAAATTTAATGTTGCGCTACTTTCTGAAAGCATATCACAATAAGAACCACCGTTTTCAGCAGCATTTAAAGTATTACCTATAGCTGTAAAATCGTAACGCCCATTAAACTGTTGAAATAATCCTATTGGATTCTGTTGAGAAAATACTAATAGAGGTATTAGAAAAAGTAAAGAGAGTATTAATTTTTTCATAATTCGGTGTTAAGATACCAAATATATTGAATGTTCTGATTTCCTTTTTATAATTTCGCAAATTATTCCTAAAACTCTCCCCTTTTTATTATGGAAATCGCCAAAACATCTAATCCTAGTATAGTAAAATTTGTGTCTGATTCTTTTCTTACTAAAGCATCAAGTTATGAATTCAAAAATATTGATGAAGCTAAAAACAGCGTTTTGGCACAACAACTTTTTTACCTTCCCTTTGTGAAAACAGTTTATATTTCTCAAAACTTTGTTGCCATTGAAAAATACAATATTGTAGAGTGGGAAGATGTTCAAGAAGAGGTAGCAGAATCTATTTCAGAATATATCAAGTCTGGGAAATCTGTTGTTACAGAAGCTGAAGTTGTGGCTCCAAAAAAACTTCCTGTTAGTATTTATGCAGAAAGCACACCAAACCCAACGGTTATGAAGTTTGTTGCCAATAAAACATTAGCGGAAGGTACTTTTGAATTTAAAAGTATTGAAGATGCTATTCTTTCACCACTGGCACAAGCGTTATTTAACTTTCCATTTGTAAAAGAAGTTTTTATTAGCAACAATTATGTTTCAGTTACGAAACACAATATGATTGATTGGGAAGAAATTTCTATGGAAATTAGAGAGTTTCTTCGTCAATATGTTCAAGACGACAAACCTATTGTGAAAGATGAAATTACCAAGGCTTCAAATATTTCGAACAATATTGGTTCGGCAGATTCTTCTCTAGAAAAAGAAGACAAAAATTATTCGGATATAGAAAAAGAAATCATATCTATCTTAGACGAATATGTTAAACCTGCTGTAGCCAGAGACGGTGGAAATATTATGTTCGACTCCTTTAACGAGAGTTCTAAAACCGTTAAGGTAGTACTTCAAGGAGCTTGTAGCGGATGTCCTTCATCAACCATCACTTTAAAAAATGGAATTGAAACCATGCTTAAAGAATTAATGAAAGGACAGGTGGAAAGTGTAGTTGCAATTAACGGATAATCTTTACTTTCTGAATTACTTGATAGCAATTTTATAATTTATTTAGTTCATTTTCAACTTTTAAGATCAAGGTTTAACTTAATTTTCAGACTAATAATTCTTAATAACTGTATCTTAGTGTTTTATTAATTATCCCACCTTGTTATTCAACGAGATGAGAACAAAAACTAAGTAATTATGGCAGTATTAAAAGTAATTGAAATTCTTGCTAGCTCTAAAGAAAGCTGGGAAGATGCTACAAGAAATGCAGTAAAAGAAGCTTCAAAAAGTGTAAAAAACATCCGTTCTGTTTATGTTCAAGAAAACAGTTGCGTTGTAGAAAATGGGGATGTAACTCAATTCCGTGTTAACGTAAAGATTACTTTCGAAGTTAAATAAATACTTCAGATAATATTAAAAATACGCTTTTGAGCTTTCAAAAGCGTATTTTTGTTTTATAAACTTCTGTAATGAAGCTATTTTCTTCTATTTTAATTCTAGGTATTCTACTTGCCTGTAATACTTCTAAAAAAGACACTTTGGACACACATCTCTTTACAAACGATTTAATTCACGAAACTAGCCCTTACCTGCTTCAGCATGCTCATAACCCTGTAAATTGGAAACCGTATAATGATGCAGCATTGCAACAGGCCAAAAAAGAAAAAAAACTCATCATAATTAGTATTGGATATGCCGCCTGCCATTGGTGTCACGTTATGGAACATGAAAGTTTTGAAGATATTGAGGTTGCAGAGGTTATGAACAAAAATTATATCTCGATTAAAGTAGATCGAGAGGAACGACCAGATGTAGATCAAACATATATAAATGCAGTTCAACTTATGACTGGAAGTGCGGGTTGGCCATTAAATGTTATTACGCTTCCAGATGGTCGACCTGTTTGGGGCGGAACTTATTTTCGTAAAAGTGATTGGATAAATGCTCTAGAGCAAATTCAGGAGGTGTACAAAATAGAACCTGAAAAAATTATTGCTTATGCTAACAGGTTAGAACAGGGTATTAAAAGCATGGATCTAATTGAGTTAAATACTGAAGATGTAGATTTAACTCAGTTTCCAACAGCAGACATTATTAAAAATTTTTCAGAGAGATTTGATACTAAAAATGGTGGATTTCGAGGAGCTCCGAAATTTATGATGCCTAACAATTTTGAATTTTTATTACGACAAGCTGTTGAGAGTAACGATGAAACCTTATTGAACTACGTTACTTTATCATTAGATAAAATGGCATACGGTGGACTTTACGATCAATTAGGAGGTGGATTTTCACGTTATAGTACAGATGAAAAATGGCACGTACCTCACTTTGAAAAGATGCTGTACGACAATGCCCAGCTTGTAAGCCTATATAGCAATGCCTATCTAGTTACTAAAAAGCCACTTTACAAAGAAGTGGTTGAAGAAACGCTAGATTTTATCGCCTTAGACCTCACCAATAAAGAAGGAGGATTTTATTCATCCTTAGATGCAGACAGTAACAATAAAGACGGAAAATTAGAAGAAGGAGCTTTTTACGTTTTCACTCAAGAGGAATTAGAAGATTTGCTAGAAGACGATTTTAAAATTTTTAGAGAGTATTACAATGTAAATAGCTATGGGAAGTGGGAACACAATAATTATGTTTTAATAAGAAAGAAAACAAATTCAGAAATTGAAAAAGAGTTTAATATTTCTCATGAAACATTACAACAGAAAAAGAAAAGCTGGAAGCAAACCCTTTTAAACTATCGAAACAATAGACCAAAACCAAGACTGGATGACAAAACACTTACTTCTTGGAATGCTATGATGCTAAAGGGGTATATAGATGCTTACAAAACATTCAACAATCAAGAGTATTTAGATATCGCTCTTAGGAATGCTGAGTTTCTTGCTAAAAATCAACTTCAGAAAAACGGCACATTATTTCATAATTATAAAGATGGGAAAAGCACAATTAACGGCTTTCTGGAAGATTACGCTTTTACAATTGAAGCTTTTATAAGTTTATACCAAGTTACCTTGGATGAAAAGTGGCTTAACTTATCAAAAGAAATGACAGATTATTCAATCTTAAACTTTTTTGACGAGGAAAAACATATGTTTTATTTTACATCAAAAGAAGACCCAGTCATTGTTAGTAGAAATTTTGAATATCGAGACAATGTCATTCCTGCTTCAAATTCAGTTATGGCAAAGAATTTGTACAAACTTTCAAAGTATTTTGATGAGCCTCGTTTTAATGAAATTTCTAAGCAGATGCTAAAAAATGTATTAGCAGAAGTAGAAAATTACCCTAGCGGGTTTTCTAATTGGTTAGATTTGCTTTCTAATTTTCAAAATAACTTTTTTGAAATAGTTGTTGTTGGAGACAGTGCATCTGAAAAAATTCAGGAATTCTACAGTCACTATCTGCCCAACACAATTTTAGCTGCAAGCAATGTAGAAAACAATGCTCCTCTATTTAAAAATAGGTTCGTCAAGGATGAAACACTTATTTATATTTGCGAAAATAATACGTGCAAGATTCCAGTTAAGGATTCCGAAATTGCAATTAAATCATTAAACTAAAAATTAAAAAACAGTAAAACATTTATGGAAAAATTTAAGGACATTAATATTTATATCGAAGAATATGGTCAAAAATTAATTGACTTTCTACCGAGTTTAATCGGGGCTATTTTACTTCTGTTTATAGGAATGTGGGTTATAAGACTTATAAATAAGGTAGTTAGAAAGTTTTTTGACAAAAAAGATTATGATCCTACTTTAGAAAACTTTATCGCTAGTTTAATTAACTGGGCCCTTAAAATTGTTTTATTTGTTCTTGTAGTTACCCAGTTAGGAGTAGAATCTGCTTCGCTAGTCGCTATAATTGGTGCTGCTGGTCTTGCTGTTGGTTTAGCATTACAAGGATCATTAGCAAACTTTGCTGGGGGCATTCTAATTTTATTGATGAAACCCTTTAAGGTTGGAGACTTTATTAGCGCTCAAGGTATTGATGGTACTGTAAAAGACATTAATATATTTAACACTAAGCTTACCACTTTTGGAAACCAACTCGCTATAATTCCTAACGGAAAGTTAAGTAACGACAATATAGTTAATTATACTTCTGAAGGTATTAGAAGAGAAAACTTAACCTTTGGTATAGGTTATGACGATAATATTAAAGAGGCAAAAGATATTTTGCTTAACTTAGTAAACGAACAAGAGGCTGTATTACAACTTGAAGATAAAGCACCTATGATTGTAGTTGCCGAATTAGGTGATAGTTCAGTTAATTTAAGTCTACGTTATTGGGCTAAAAATGAAGATTTCTGGAATTTAAGATGGTTAATTTTAGAAGAAGGAAAGTCTAGATTAGAAGCAGCTGGAATTTCAATTCCATTCCCACAACGAGATGTTCACCATTTTAATTTGGAAACACTTAACACTAATAAATCTTAATATAATAAATCATGAAAAAAATATTGTTAATAGGACTAATTGCCCTTACTGCAAGTCCTTTATTTGCACAACGCGCAAGCACTAGTTTCGATATGTATGCTACTACTATAGATATAAATCAAAAAGCATTGGCTTTTGGATTAACTGAAGCCGAGTTTGAGTCTATAGTAGATGACGCTTATACAAATCCTAATTTCTTAGAGGGCTCTATTTTCCAAGGGGAAGATTTAATGAAGTCTAAAGTTCTTATGCGTTATAATGCTTTCGCCGATGAAATAGAAATTAAAAAACACGCTACCGACAAAAATTATGGAGCCTTAATTAAAGATCCAGAAGTATTTGTAAAAATTGGTAGAGACATTTATCTATTCGTGCCTTACCAGGGTAGTAATGAAAAAGGTGGTTATTTTAATGTGCTAAGCGACGGAAAAAACTATGATCTCTACAAAAAAGTGACATCAAAGTTTAACGAAGCAAAAAAAGCACGTAATAATTACCAAACAGACACTAAACCTTCATTTTCAAAAAATGTGAAGTATTATTTAGTAGAAGATGGAACCTTCCTAGAAATGCCGAGCAACAAGTCTAGGATTCTTAAAATGATGGATAAGAAAAAGACTGAAATGAAAGCTTTTATCAAGGAAAACAAATTAGACCTTGACAAAGAAGCTGATTTAATAAAAGCTGTTCAACATTTCGATTCTCTTTTATAAATCGAAATTAATTTAAAAGAAATTCTTTTAAATAATAAGGTTCAAAATAGGCGACGCTTTCAGTGTCGCCTATTTTATATTTAGCCTCTGCCAAACTAGCCATTTCAGCTGATGAAGGATGTGTTATTTTATGAAACTCTGCATTGTTATGATTACAAATTGCTTCAAATTTTGCTGAACCATCACCAATGAAAACTGTTTTTTTCTCATTTAGAAATTCAGCAAAAGAATTTTCATCGATAATTTCCGCTTTAGTATCTTTTATTTGCTTTTTCTCAGCGTTAAAAACAGCAGAGTAAACCTCCATTCTTCTAGCATCTAGCAAAGGAATAATAAAGCAGTCTTCGCACTTAACTTGCTGTGCCAACACTTCCAAGGTAAGTGTAGATATTAAAGGTATATCTAGCGCGAAGCACAGGCCTTTAGCTGCAGAAACACCAATTCGCAAGCCTGTGTAAGACCCAGGGCCTTTACTAACGGCAATTGCGTCTAAATTAGATTTTTCAATATTTGCCTCATTTATAACTTCATCAATAAAAACGTGAAGTTTTTCGGCATGCGAATATTTTAGATTGTTTTCTTCCCTTATAGCTTTTACTTCACCATCTATTGAAAGTGCAACAGAACAATTAGTTGTAGCCGTTTCTATGCAGAGAATTATTGCCATTTTTTAGTTATTCTTTGAATTTGAACTAACCTCAACTTTATCACCTTGCTTTAGTAATTTAGTTACAGTAGTATATGGACCAGTAATAACAGTTTCACCCTCTTTTAAACCAGAAAGAATCTCAATATTTGATTCATCCTGAATACCTGTTTTTACAACTCTTAACTTAGCCTGATCCCCTTCTTTCACATAAACCGCTTCAAACTTTTCGGTATTCGATTTTACTTCACTAGTCTTTGGTTTTCTAGTATCTGATGTATCAGTTTTAACAACAATTGAACTAATTGGAACTCCAATTACATTTCGTTTCTTATTTGTGATAATATCTACTGTAGCAGTCATTCCAGGACGGAACGGAGAATAGCTTTCTGGCTTTCCTTCAGTTAGATCCTTATATGATTCTGGAAGAATACTAACTTTAACTTTAAAATTAGTTACCTGATCGGCTGTTAAAGCATTTTCAGCACTATTTGCAATTGCAGTAACCACACCTTTAAACTCTCTTTTTAAATACGCATCAACTTCAACCATAGTTGAGTCACCAACCGATACTTTTACAATGTCGTTTTCGTTTACATCAACCTCAACTTCCATTTTCTGTAAGTTTGCAACACGAACAATTTCTGTACCTGCCATTTGAGCTGTACCCACTACTCTTTCCCCTAGTTCTACAGACAATTTTGAAATTGTTCCGCTCATTGGAGCATAAATTGTCGTTCTTGAAAGGTTATCTACCGATTGTTTAACGTTGGCAGCAGCACTTTGTACACTGTAATAAGCAGCTTTCACATTTGCTTTAGCCATATCGAAATCTGTAACAGATTTATCCCATTCAGACTTAGAAATCACGCCTTTTTCAAAAAGCGTCTTATTTCTTTCATAGGTTAATTGGGCATTCATTTTACTAGCTTCGGCTTGTGCTAATTGCGCTCTTACATTCTGAAGTCCAGCTTGGGATTGGCTTACCGCAGCTTGAATAAGGTCTGGGTTAATTTTAACCAAAAGATCTCCTTTTTCAACCGTTTGACCTTCTTTAATAGGAAGCTCAATAATTTCACCAGAAACCTCTGAAGAAAGTGCCACTTCCACTTCAGGTTGAATTTTCCCAGTTGCAGCAACAGTTTCAGTGATGTCTAATAATTCTATTTGAGTTATTTCAACCTCTTTGAAATCGCCTGATTTTCCAAACCAGCCAGCTTTTTTCCCGAAAATCAATAAAACTATAAGCAGGACAACCGCTACAACAATCCAAATAAGTGTTTTTTTCTTCATATTTAAAATTTTAATTCACTTGCTGGAACGCCAAAATACAATTCCAAAACTTTTAATTTAAAAATATACTCAAATTTAGTTCTGTTTTCTTCAATTTTAGCATTGTCATATCTCAGTTTCGACTGACTAAAATCGAAAGCATTGGTTAAACCAACATCATAGCGATCTTTTGCATATTGATATGCTAATTCTTGCGATTCCATTGCAACTGTAGCAGCTTCATAAGCTTTTAATGCACCATTCGCATCTACATAGGCTTGGTAAACATTAGACTCAAGATCAAGCTGTGCCTGCTCTAATTGATATTCAGTATTCTTTAAATTTACTTTACTTCTCATTACCCCACTACGTGCTGCAAATCCATTGAATATAGGGATATTTAGCTGTAAACCATAACCTATTCCATCGTTCAAATACAACTGCTCCACGAAATCGCGTTCAAGCGGGTCATTATCTGCATAACGTGTATTATAACCAAAAAAAGCTGAAAGCGTAGGGTAGTAACTTCCTCTAGAAATCTGTAAATCCTTTTCGGCAAGCTCTACATTTTTTTGAGCAATTTTTACTTCAGAGCGTGTTTCTTTCGCACTTTTAATAATTTCTGAAACATCTTTATCTGCAATTCCGCCATCGATAATATTGTATTCTTCTTCGGCTATATCAAAACTAGAGTAATCCTTAATCAATAATAATTGCGCTAAACTAATTAGTGAAATTTTTACGTTGTTTTCCGAAATAGCAATTCTTTGTTTTTCACCGGCATCAGTTGCTTTTATTTCTAAAAGATCTCCACGAGGAAGCACTCCCGCATCTACAAGGTCATTAGTCCTTTGTAACTGTTGAAGGGTAACCTCATTTTGCGATTTTATAACTTCTAAGTTTGCCTTATTTAATAATACCTGCAAATATGAGTTTGCTACAGCCAAAGCAATATCATCTTTCATTTTGTCTAAACGATACTGTGCTGCAAGTTCTGAAAGTTTCGCTCGTTGTAATTGACGTACGTTCCTTAAACCATCAAAAAGTGTATATCCTACATTAATAGCTCCAGAGGCAGAACCAAGAGTTGTATTTTCTAATTGATTAGTTGTTGGGTTTAAACTAAGTCCTGTGTTTTTTGATGCTGAAGCATTGGCATTTAAACTAGGTAAAAAATTACCAATAGCTTGTAATTTATCAGCTTCGGTAAACTCTAAGTCTAACTGACTTTGTTTTACTGAAATATTATTTTCTAAGGCGTGGTTTACACATTCCTGAAGTGTCCATTGTTTGGTTTGAGCATTTAAGGAAATGCTACAAATCAATAAAAGAAATGGGATTACTATCTTTTTCATAAATTTTTCTATTACTGAATAAGTCTTTTGTATTGCTATTGCGTTACAAAAATTATGAAATTTAAATTTTTATAAGTTTTTAGTACGTAATAATTTGAAGCAAAGGTATCCTATAGTTATACAATGCATTTACCCTTTACTATTTTATCTATCTGCAGGTTTTAATTGATTCCATACTTTAATAGCATCATCTTCGGAAACGCCACTTTTTACTTCTACATCTATACCATCACTTATACCTAACTCAACATCTTTTCTTTCAAACTTTTGGTCTCCAACCATAATTTCTACAAAAGGTTTTTGTGTTTTTGGATCGTATTGAACCAAAGCTTCTTTTATGGTCAGAACATTTTCAGCTTTAGCTAAGATTATTGAAGCGTTAGCACTTAATCCAGCACGAATAAATACTTTGGAGGTATCTAAGCTTTTCATTGTAGCTTTTATCTCAAACTGAATAGCTCCATTTTCATCTACACCTTTTGGTGCGATATAATCTAATTCCGCATTGAAAAGTTCATCTGGAAGTGCTCCAACTGTAATTTCAAGAGGTAGACCTTCTTTTATTTTTCCAACTTCACTTTCATCTACTTTACCTTCAAAAATCATTTTATCAACATCGGCTATGGTTGCAATAGTTGTCCCGTCGTTAAAGTTATTCGATTCAATTACTTGATTTCCGGTTTTTACAGGAACATCTAAAATCATCCCAGATACCGTAGCTCGAATTTCAGTATTAGCCAAGGCTCCCATTCCTGTAGTGGTTCCAGTTCTGATGATGTCGTAATTTTGATTTGCAGCCGTTAAGCCCACTTGTTCTTGCTTTAATCTCTGTTGAGCTTGATTGTATGCTAATTGAGCGTTATCAAATTCATTTGCAGAAATCACTCCTTTTTCAAACAGTTCCTTTTGACGATTGTAGATGTTTTTCTGATTTTCAAAAGCAAGGCGAGCCGTTTCTACTTGAGTACGAACATTGTTTATATTGCTTTTTGCACTATTAAGTGACGAAACATTCGGTACAACTTTGACCTTTGCAATTAAATCGCCAGATTTAACCACTTCACCGGCTTCAACAAATATTTGATCTATAATTCCCGAAATATTAGGTTTTATTAATACCTCCTCCTTGGGAACTATGCTTCCTGTTGCGACAGTCTTTTTTAAAATAGTGCCTATTGCGGGTTTTTCAGTTTCGTAAACCACCGGATCTTCAATATTTTTACTATACAGCCAATACATTGAAGCCAAAAACAATATCGCTATTGTGGCAAGGATGATTATGGTTTTTGATTTTTTCATTGGTATCGATGTTGATTTAATTTCATATTTTATTTTATACTCCTAATAATGGCAAGTGTTTTAATTTGTGATACATCATAGCCATTGAAATACATTGTTTCAATTAAGTCTCGGGAATTTCTTCAACTTTATTATTTGTTATTAATTTCATTTTTAAAGTTCTATTCCGTTCTTAAGGCTTCTACAGGTTTTATTTTTATTGCATTTTGAGCAGGGATTAAACCAGCTAAAAGCCCAGATACAATCAAAATCGTTAAAGCGATAAACACTACACCTATATTCACTGATGGGTTTATAAACATCATTTCTGAAGTATCCATACCATCGAGTTGATAATTCACAAACCAAAGTACTGCAGTTGCTAAAACAATGCCTGCCATTCCTGAAACAATGGTTAAAAATATCGACTCTAATAAAATTTGAGCACGTATACTCCAAGGAGTTGCCCCCAAAGCTCTACGGATACCTATTTCTTTTGTGCGTTCTTTTACTACAATTAGCATTATATTACTAATACCAATAATACCAGATAGCAACACTAATATACCCACAAAATAGGCTACAAAATTTAGAGCAGAAAACAAGCCTGTTAACTTAGTGTATTCTTGAAAAAGATCGAAATTTCCTACTGCGCGATCGTCTTTGGGGTTAATGGTGTGACGAGTTTTGATAACATCAAAAATTTGTTCTTTCAAGTTTGTAATTGAGTACCCATCTTTCGCGGTTATCGCCATCCAACCTACAATATCTCCCATATTAAACGCTTGTGAAAAAGCTGTAAATGGTACATAAATTTCCTTTTGCATCTCTTCTGGGTCGCCGTTACTTCCTTTCTTTTTATAGGTTCCTACAACCATAAAGTTCACTCCGTTAATCTTAATGTACGAACCGATAACTTCTTCACCTGAATCATATAAGGCACTTTTCACCCCACTTCCTATAATTGCGATTTTTCGTTTTTCCTGAATGTCTGAATAATTGATGAATCTACCTGATGTAATATCCATAGGTTGCTGTTGGATAATTTCAGGATAGTCTCCATAAACATTAAATGCTCCTGTTTGAAGACCTCTTACTACGTTATTACTTCCTCTAAAGCCACCTAATTGATTTCGAGGAGAAACAAATTGTAAACCTTCTACACTTTGCTTTATCGCTGGAACATCGTCGGTTTTAAAATTATAGCGTCGTCCTTTAGGCAAACCTTTATAGGGCTGAGAAGCAGTTTGGGTCCACATAAACATTGAGTTTGTAGCCATCCCATTAAATCCCTGCCTTATACCGTTTTCTAAGCCGTTTCCAGCCGCAAGAAGGATTACTAAGATGAAGATACCCCAAAGCACACCAAAAGCGGTCATAACCGCCCTAAACCAATTGCTACTTAAAGCCTCGATGATCTCTGTCCAACTATCTTTGCTTAATATCTTACTCATCTCGCAAAGCTTCTATGGGTTTAATATTTGCTGCTCGGTATGCTGGAAAAAAGCCTGCAATTGCACCCGCAATTACAAGAATTATCACAGTTGTTATCGCTACTGAAAAATCTACTGAAGGGTTTTTAATATAGTCCATCTCAATAAAGGGTCCGACTATCTGAAGGAGAAACAAACTAAATATAAGCCCTATGAAACCTGCGATTGCTGTTACAAATATGGACTCATGTAGAATCATTCCTATAATCGACCAAGGTTCTGCACCAATTGCTTTTCGGATGCCTATTTCTTTTGTACGCTCTTTTACGATAATTAGCATAATGTTACTCACTCCTACAACTCCAGCAATAATGGTACAAATTCCAACACCCCAGAAAAACCAGCGTATCATTTTATTCAAGTCGTAGAACTTTTTAGCGTTTTCTAAGGAATTGTTCACGTTTACAGCCCTATCATCAGTTGGAGCAATTGTATGCTTAGTTTTTAAATCGGCTTCTAATTGCGCAGAAAAAGCTTCCGAAGCCGCTAAAGCATCTTCATAGCTATCGTGTTTTTCTAAGGTAAAAGCTAAGGACCGAAGTTTATCTCCAGCGTTATATACACGTTGTGCCGTTGAAATGGGAATAAATATTCGGGTTTCTTCGCGTTCCCCTCCTGGGTCACTATAAACACCTACTACTTTAAATTTTATTCCAGCAACATCGATGTATTCACCCAAAGCATCTTTTCCTTTAAAAAGGTCGAGATACACTTGGTTTCCTATTACAGCATGTTTTTCGTAGTTATTTACATCTCCTTGATTTATATATCTACCAACAACAAGAGTTTCATTTTCTAAAAATTGATAATCCCCGTGAACTCCTTCTACTCGATAGCTCCCGCTTTCTTTTTTAAAGGTTGTTAATTGTCCCCATCTACTGTAAACACCGGATTTGTATTCAATTTTATCTTCATTTTTATTTACTGCTAGGTCATAGTCACGATTATCCATTTCTATTCTTCGACCTGGATTTAAACCTTTATATTCAACTGAAGTTACATTTGTCCATACACTAATCCTATTGGTAGCATCACTTTCAAATTGCTGCTGTACTCCATTTTGCATTCCTTGACCAATTCCGAGGAGAATAACCAAAATAAAAATACCCGAAGCTACAGATAAACCCGTAAGAAAGGTTCGCAATTTATTTTTTCGAATTGCCTCAAAGATCTCCTGCCAGCGTTCCAGATTAAACATAATTGTTGGTTTTTGCGCGTACCTGTGTAACAATGGAGTCGTCTATAATTAAGCCATCTTTTAGATTTACAATTCGCTTAGTCATATGCGCTATGTCATCTTCATGAGTGACTATCAGAATAGTTTTTCCTTCATCGTTGATACCTTGAATGAGCTCCATTACTTCGTAAGAAGTTTTAGTATCCAAAGCACCTGTTGGTTCATCTGCTAGTAGCACTTTTGGATCGCTTGCTAAAGCTCTAGCTATCGCCACACGTTGTTTTTGACCACCAGAAAGTTCATTTGGTAAATGTGTAGCCCAATCTGCCAACCCTACTTTCTCTAGGTAATGCATCGCTTTTTCAACTCGAATATTTCGTTTTACACCTTGGTAATAAAGAGGCATTGCTACATTGTCTAATGCAGATTTGTAATTGATAAGATTAAAAGATTGAAAAATAAAACCAAGAAATTTGTTTCGGTAACGAGCAGCTACCCTTTCATTTAGGTTTTTTATAAGAGTACCATCAAGTGTGTAAGTTCCTTCATCTGCTTCATCTAAGATACCCAGAATATTGAGCAATGTAGACTTCCCTGAACCGGAAGAGCCCATTATAGAAACCATTTCACCTTCAGAAACTGTAAAGTTGATGCCTTTTAAAACATGGAGTGAATTTTTCCCCATGTGATATGATTTGTGAAGGTTTTTAATTTCTATCATTTTGAAAATATATTGAATTACAAAACTTGAAAATCGTTATTAAAATAACGAATATCATGTTAAGACTTAAATCAATTAAGACTTTCGGTCTTTAATTAGACATTAAAAACCGCTCCTTGTTACAATAGAAATTAAAAAAACTAAGCTTTATCTTGAGTACGCGCTTTTTTACGACTTCTATAGATTACATAGCCCACCCCTCCAACTAATAGGTAAGGAAAGATCATTAGGTAAACAATACCATTGTTTATGCCTTTTGCAGCTCCCCCACCGTCTTCAGTTTCTAAAACTGCTCGACACATGGAGCATTGCGCTTCGGCAGGAAGAACAACTATAAAAACAAGTATTAATATTAATAGAACCTTTAGTTTCATTTTTTTATTCAATTAAATCCACAGTGTTTAATAATATGGAGATATCATTAGATAAACTATAACCCCACTAACAGCTACATAAAGCCATAATGGATAGGTAATACGCGCAATTTTTCGATGTTTATAAAACTCCCCAGAAAGTGCGCGAACAAATGTAATCAACACAAAAGGTATAACGATAATTGAGAGCAATATATGCGTTATAAGTATAAAATAATAAACATACTTAATCACTCCCTCGCCGCCATAAACTGTAGAGTCTGACGTCATGTGATAAGCCACATACATTAGCAAAAACAATACTGAGCAACCAATTGCTGTTTTCATTAAGCGTTCGTGAGCTTTTCTATTACCTTTTCTTACCTGATATACTGCGGCAACCAAAAGTATAGCTGTAAAAGCATTTATAGTTGCATAAATAGGAGGCAAAAAGCCTAATCTTTCAACACCCGGAATTTTAACTGTAAACAAAACAGCAACTGCTATAGGAATCGCAATAGATAAAATCCAAATCCAAACGTTATACTTATTTTTCTTCACTGTATTATTCATTATTTACAAAAGTGCTTTAATATCTTCTTTTAACATTTGTATTTGCTTATCCTCTAATCCATCGTAATAAATAATAGGATTGTCAAATTCATCTATACGAGAACGGATATTCCCATCTTGATCGATTAATGCAAAATATCCAGAGTGCTCAAAGCCGCCTTCTGCTTCTGAACCTTTACCTACATACAGATTAAACCCTTCGTTAGCAAGTTTAAAAATATCGTCTTTATCACCTGTTAGCAAATGCCACTGAAGCTTGGTAATACCAGTATTCTGGGCATAAGTTTTAAGTACTTCTGGAGTGTCGTGTTCAGGGTCGATTGTAAACGAGGCGATACCCACTTTAGGATTACCTAAAAATTCATTTTGAATTTTTATCATATTCTCATTCATTATTGGGCAAATACTTGGACAAGTTGTGAAGAAAAACTCTACAACATAAACCTTCCCTTCATAATCTTTGTTGGTAATGGTTTTTCCATTTTGATCTGTGAATTCAAAACTTGGAACAGGTCCTATGGTTGCAAGCTCTGGTTTGGACAAAGTCTCTACAATTTTTGGTACGGCCCAAATTCCAAAAATTAAAATAATAAAAGAAATACCTATGTATGAATAATTTTTTTTCACTTGTAAAATATTTAATGACTGGTTTTATTAAAACAGCTTTATTATTAAATTAAATCTCTCTATCTACATCGTATTTTTTTAAAGCTCTTCTGTATTCAGCTAAAAGAACTTTAACGTCGTCGCTCATTTTATTATTGATTTCTGCAATAATACTAGAATCGAAACCATACATAACTCCTACTTCCTCATCTTCCTTACGACCACGTAGACTACCTTCTTTATCAACTATAAATACAAATGGAGTAGACAAATTTGAATCTAATGATAAATTAGATTGTAACGAATTAAATACATTATGGATGCTCTCCTTAGTACCAAAGGCAAAAAACCATGAATCCAATGGTGCAATTTGTTCTAATTTTTCACTAACGTTTCGAGCTTGATCTTCTGTACCTTCCGGCAAAAGAATCACAAATTGAAATTCGTTGAAGCTGTGATTTTTGGTGTATATTTTATGAGCTAGGTTATAAGCGTAGGCTCTATGAACTTCTAAATCACTTCCAAAAAAGCCTAAAACTGTAATCCTTCCTTTTAGTTGGACAGGCTCACCATCAAGAGTTTTAAATCCATCTAGTTCTTGAACAGATTCGGTTAAAATTGGCAATGGCTTAAAGTAATTAGTACTCATTGCAAAAAAGATGTAAACCGTAATTGGCAATATAAACAGTATGCCGAGGACCAAATATTTTTTCATTCTGAACAATTTATCACTCCTACAAGTAACGCTGTAGATGAGACTACAAAAATACAGGGTAAAAGGAGGTAAAACAATGTTTTAGCTGTTAATTTTTAAGCATAAAAAAGCCCTCGAAAAGAGGGCTTTTTTATGCTTAAAAGGTTCAATTAGAAATTAAATTTAATAAAACCGTTTTTATATACTTCGTAGATATAATCTCCTTCAATTAAGATTAGGACGATTATATAAGCAATCAAAAATACTCCTGTCCAGACTACTGCTCGACGTAAGCCTACTGTTTCATCACGCATGTGCATAAAGTCCCATGTAATGTAGTAAGCTTTAACTATTGTAAGAATTATAAAGATCCAGTTAAGCAAGTTCATTGCTAAAAACTTATTCCCAACTAAAGCCTCAGGGCGTAAAATACCAAGTGCAACTTCAATTATTGTAACGATAGAAAGTAAGATAAATACTCCCCATATTTTGGATACATTAGATTTGAACTTTAATGCTCCTCTAAATATTTCTAATTTATGTTCGTGTGCCATTGTTAAACTTTAATAATTTTATACAAGATAAAAGAATGTAAATACAAATACCCATACTAAATCCACAAAGTGCCAGTATAGACCTACTTTTTCAACCATTTCATAATGTCCTCGACGTTCGTAAGTACCGATTACAACATTGAAGAAAACAATTAGATTTAATAATACTCCAATAGAAACGTGGAATCCGTGGAAACCTGTAATAAAGAAGAAGAAATCAGCAAATAATGGGTGCCCGTATTCGTTGTGACGAAGGTTCGCCCCTTCAACAACTAAGTTACCATCATTAACTAATTTAGTAATAGATTCTTCTCTAGACAAAACAATATGCTGTCCATTTTCATCTTTATTTGGTAGTCTTATAAGTAGATTTTCATTAGCTAAAAATCCTTCTTTAACTTGTTCAAATGAAACTGAAGTTTTGTATTCAGGTTCACTCTTGTACCATATACCGCTTTCATTTGTATGCTCTACTCTACTATCAGTTTGAGCAGCAGCAAAATCGGCTAGTGCTACACGCTTTCCATCTGTATCCAAGAATTGAAGAATCTGACGTCCATTAGTTTCAACAGCTCCATAATCACCTTTGATGAATGTTTTCCACTCCCAAGCTTGTGAGCCTAAGAACACAAAACCACCAATTAAGGTTAAGAACATGTACAAAATAACTTTTTTCTGTTGCATTTTCTGACCTGCATCTACAGCTAACACCATAGTTACAGAAGAAAAAATCAGAATAAAAGTCATAAACGCCACATAGTACATTGGCGCTTCTACTCCGTGTAGAAAAGGAAAGTGGGTAAATACCTCATCGGCGATTGGCCATGCATCAATAAATTTGAAACGGGACATTCCATAAGAGGCCAAGAAACCTGCAAATGTCAATGAATCTGATAGTATAAAAAACCACATCATCATTTTGCCATAACTGGCCTTTAGCGGGTTATTTCCGCCTCCCCAGGTTTTTCCTTCAGTACCTGTTTTTACAACAGTTGCTTCCATAAAAAGAATTTGGTTTTTAAATAGGGTTCAAAAATACGTTTAATTTTTATTTAACGAAATATAAAAACAAAAAGAGGTAAATCCACACAACATCTATAAAGTGCCAAAATGTTGCAGCTAGCTCAACACCAAGGGTTTTCCCGTTTTGATATTTTAGTTTATAATGATTATAAATTACAATTAAAAGACTTACTAAGCCTGCAAAAACGTGTGCTACGTGAAGCAATACCACTAAATAAATAAAAGAGGTAGTAATATTACTTGTTGGTCCTGTAAAATTATATCCACTATCGATTATTTCAGAAAAGCCTACAAATTGAAATACAATGAACAAAATCCCTAAAATTAGCGTTGAAACTAAAAGGATCATACCCATACTGTGTTTCTCTTTTTTAATCACTTTAAGCGCCAAGTGAATTGTAAAACTACTTACAAGAATCAAAGCAAGACTTATGTAAAATGCTGGTGGAATTTCAAAATTTGAAATCCAATCCGGTCTTTCTTTACTTACTACATAAGCACTGGTAAGACCAGCAAAACTCATTGTTAAACTAATGATACCAAACCAAAGCATATTCTTTTTTGCTCTGTTTACCTTAATCTCGTCACTAACCTCTGTTAAACTCATCATATTTTTTATTAATACTGAAATCAGTATATGGCAATCATTTATTATAAAATGAAATTATTTCTTTCTACTTACCTCAAAAACTTATCTGCAACAAATATTATCTGTAATAAAGTAATATAGCTAACACTTGCTAGCATAAGTTGTTTTGCAGCTTTTGATGTTTTTTCTTTATAAAGTCTTATTGCATAGTACAATAGACCAATTCCTAAAATCCCTATAATTACACCAGATACTGTAGTTAAATAAAGTTTTCCAGTGATTCCGAATGCAGGTATTAACGATGCAAAAACCGTCCATAAAGTATACAACACAACCTGAGTTGCTGTTCCTTTATCGCGTTTTCCGTTTGGAAGCATAAAGAAGCCTCCTTTTTTATAGTCGTCGAATAAAAACCATCCAATAGCCCAGAAATGTGGAAACTGCCAAAAGAATTGGATCATAAATAATGTCCCTGGTTCTATACCAAATTCTCCACTTGCTGCAACCCATCCCAACATAAAAGGTATTGCCCCTGGAAAAGCACCAACAAAAACCGACAATGGTGTTTTAGTTTTTAAAGGCGTGTACAAACTAACATACATAAATATAGACACGGCCCCAAACATGGCCGTAATCGGGTTTATAGAATACAGCAAACCTATACCTGCAATTGTAAGTACGATAGCCAATATAAATGCAGACTGCACACTCATCTGTCCAGCTGGAAGTGGCCTGTTTTTAGTGCGATCCATTAGCTTGTCTAAATCACGCTCGATAATCTGGTTGTAAACGTTAGAAGCACCAACCATACAATAACCACCTAAACACAAAAGAAATAACACAAAGAAGTCTATAGAATCTGCGCCTAAAAGATAACCCGCAACAGATGAAAAAACCACACTTACAGAAAGTCGCAGTTTCGTAATCTCAGTAAAATTCCTGATTACGGACTGAAAAGATGATTGGGAATGTGTAACAGACAAACTCATTTTTTTTAAGGCTGCGCAAAGATACGCTTCCTGTAATTTTTCCACAATTTATTCTTGATAAGAAATGCTTTATTTCAGCTTTTTTAGTAATTTGAACTAATTTTCAAACTAAAAAAATATGTTATCAAAAATAATTTTAAGCGCCACTTTTTTATTTTCGGTATTTACAGCCCACGCTCAAAGCGATACAGGTCAAGAAATAAACACTAAGATGCTGAAGGTCAGCAACAATATATATATGCTTGAAGGCAAAGGAGGGAATATTGGTTTAAGTTTTGGTGATGACGGGATATTTATGATAGACGACCAATATGCTGAAGGTGTTGAACAAATTCAAAACGACATTAAAAAAATAAGCGATAAACCTGTTCGTTTTTTAATCAACACACACTTTCACGGAGACCATACGGGTGGAAATGTTGCTATGGCGGAAACTGGAACAGTAATTTTCTCACACGAAAACGTCCGTTCTCGACTTCAGGACATCATGGAAGCAGAAAAAAAGAAAACTCCAAAAGAGTCGCTACCAGTAATTACATTTTCAGACGACCTTACTTTTTACTTCAACGGTGAAAAAATTTATGTTTTCCACGTTCACAATGCGCATACCGACGGCGATGCTATGGTATATTTCACCAAAAGCAATGTACTACATGCAGGCGATGTGTTTTTCAATGGGAAATATCCTTTTATCGATACCAATAACGGAGGAAGTATTAAGGGGTATATGTCTGCTATAAACAAAGCACTTCTTGTAATTAACGAAGACACTAAAATAATTCCAGGCCATGGCAATATAGCAAGCTATTCCGATTTTAAAGATTTTCAGGAGATGCTAAGCATATCCTATAGAAAAGTAGCTAAACAATATCTACTAAGTAAAACCGAAGTAGAAGTATTAGCTGATACCAGTTTAACTCAGATGTATGACGATAAAGGCTATGGCGATGGTTTTATCAATAGAGAGCGTTTTTTAAAAATGTTATATGCGGAATTTGCTAAAGAAAATGCTGGTTCTGAAAGCAACAATGAAAAAAATACTAAAGCTCGTGAAAAAATAGAGGAAATGAAGAAAAAGCACGCTGCGAAAGGCAAAAATTAATTTCTAATTTTCCTAAATTTATTTCTCCTTAAAAGTCGTAATACCAGTTAAATAAATCGGTACGGATTCCGAAGTTTATCCAACTTGTTTGATTTTCATAAACAGTTTCAGTATTAACCATCGGATTAAAATCTCTGTAAATAAAACTACCGTAAATCTTTAAGTTGGTTGCGGGATTTATAACATATCCTGCTTGTAATTCGGCGTGAAAGAAATCTGTTGTATTTCCTTGAGCCAAAGTGTTACCATTTTCTGAAACACGATCGTCTTCTGTACCATAGATATCACTTCCATAGAACTTAGAATCCTCGTCAGTGTTAAATTCAAATCCTCGTTTAGCGACTATAAATTTAGCATCACCATATAGTCTTCCTTTCTGATAACGAGCAATTGCAATAAACTCAGAGAAATTTGCTCCTAAAGTATGCGCCAAGGATTGGTTGTTGTGTCCGTAATTAAGTATAACTGAATTATGCGAATAGGTATAAGGACGAACTCTGTTAAATTCAGTTTGCAAGTAAAGGTTTTTCAAACCAAAAGCATCGTAATACTTCAGTCCTAATTGATAGCCAGTTTTGTTTTTATAACTTCCATTTCCACCAAACACATCACTACTCGAAAACTCATCTATGATAAACTGTCCATAAGCGTTTATACGATCGTTCACTTTGTATTTCGCACTTAAGCCTATAAGTGCATTTCCACCACGAGACCCAGTAGAGAACTCTATTGCTCGATAAAAAATTATTGGGTTTAAATAATTTACATCAAAACCTCTATCGTTATCATTTTGCCAAACTACTGATTCGAATAGACCTATGTTTAAACGTTTGGTAATATTATAGCTTAAATAGTGATTAGCGATATATTTTGTCCTAAACGAACCACTTTCAGTAACTTCTGGACGTACATCGCGAAGCGACATCCAAGTGTTGGTATATTTCAATTTCCAAAAAGTAGTATTAATCTTAAAGAACGGATACGGACTTGAATTATCACTTGTAAGCAATGAACGATAGCCATCTCCTAAAAAAGTTTTTCCATGTCCTAATTGAACATTAAAATACTTTGAAGGAGTATAAGAGATATGCCCAGTTGCAATAGGATAATCGTAAGAATCTGTTTTGAAACCTTTTGCTATTCCTCTACCGGGGATGATTGCAGGATTCCCTCCCGCAGGACGAATGGATTCCGCATATCTATTGAAGTAGTCTGCAAAACGACCTTGACTTTCATAAATTACTCCGAAGAAACCTAACTTTTTACCAATCGCTCCTTGAGTATAAACCAAACGAGTATTATTATACGTATCAATATCGGCGTCAAAATCTTTTCCTGCTTGTAAATCAACTCCAACATCTAATGTAATCCAATAATCTTTACCCTTAATTGTAACTAAGTGTTCATCCCAAAACTTCCGACCGAACCATGACTTTTTGTTTTTAGACAACAATTTATTGGCCGCTTCAAAATCGTAATACTTATTTACTTCACTGTATATATATGGCTTTTGTGCTGTGTGACTATTTAATCCAACTCGATTTATAGCAGCATCGAACAAGCTATAGTTATGATGAGAAAGCGGAATATTTATATTGCTTGTATACTCTTCATTATTATAAGGAAGGTTTTTTATATCGTCGTATTCATTTATTAATGCAACTCTAGAATCGTTTTCCTCAATAGCTTTAGAAGTAATTATATTTTCACCAGGTGCAATTAACGGAATAGCAATAGGAAGCGTAAATTGTACATAGGTTGGCGCCCCATTATAAGTTGCTGGACTTACTTGAGGAAGCATTTCAAAAACACGACGTGCTTCATCCTTTAACTCCTCGTAAATACCATCTACATACAAAACCTTAAACTTTCCCTCTTTGGTAACTTCAAATAGCACATTTACATTACCCTTATAATTTTCCTGTACCACTTTTTCAGGTACTTCAAAATTCTTAAAAATGAAGGATTGCAGCGTAGTCTTAAAGCAGCTTTCTAAAGCATTAACATCCACTTGTACACATTCTTCAAAAACCGGATATTTCTCATAATTTGCTAAGGTAACTTGAGCAAAAGACACTATTGAAAAACAAAATGTAATAAGAAAAATAACCTGCTTCATAGGAGTTTATATATTTTAAACCGAAAGATACATTTTTTTTAGAATGAGAAGAATAAAAAAAGGCTCCCATTAAAAATGAGAGCCTTATAAATCTAATAATAACTGATTAATTAATTTTAAACACTATAGGCACAGTGTACAAAACATCTACATATTTATCGCCCTGCTTACCAGGTTTCATCATTGGCAAATTAGCAATAACTCGCTGTGCTTCGTTTTTCAATTTTACATTATGAGAATTGGCTTTAACATCGGTAATGTACCCTTTTGAATCGATTTTGAAGTTCACATAAATTCTATGTGTTTCATTTTTATTCAAATCTTCTAAAAGCTCTTTTCTAAAATTTTTATTGATGAAAGAATTGATTTTAGAAGACATACAATCTACCTTTTCAGTATTTGTACTCAATACTTCGCAACCAGGAAAAACCGGCACAAACTCAACATTTAAAATATTCTTGGGACCTTCAGCTACCGGTTCTGAAGGGGTGCTTACTGAAGTTTTTGGCTCTTCAATAACTGGGAGATCAGTTTCAGCTATTGGAGTTTCAACTTCTGTTGAAGTATCCGGCTTAACCTCAAAAGATGTTGTTTTTACAACTTTTTTAATTGGAACTCGCTTTTCTTTAACTTTTTCAACTGGAGCTTCAGGCTTTGGAATATCTACATCAATTACATAATCAATAATAGGAGGTTCGTTTAAGCCATCAAAAGTATCAGGCTCAACCACAGATGCAGTAGCTTTAAAATTGGTTTGCATCACTATGAAAACGATTAGCAAACTCGCAATTACACCTATTTGGAAAAACAAACTTGAATTCCACTTGATGCTTATAGCGCGCTTATCATCTCTTTTGTTTTGAGTACTTTTTGCGGTTGTTTTCATAATAATGGTTTTTAAGGGTTACATTATTATGAAATACAACTGTTATGCCAAAAAGAAAAAGCCTCGTATTTGCTTGTGCAAACCGAGGCTTTTAATGTTATGTAATTTCAATTATTGAATATCGAAAACAATAGGTAGTGAGTATAATACCCCAACTGGTTTCCCACGTTGTTTACCCGGAGTCATATCAGGTAGAGATCTTACAACACTCACTGCTTCTTTTTCCAATCTTGGATGCGGAGCACGAGCACGTACATCAATTACCTTCCCACTTTTGTCAATTTTAAACTGAACTGCGATACGTTGTCTTCCTTCCAAACCTAAATCTGAAGCTAGATTAGTATCGAATTTCTTGTTGATAAAGGCGCTAATTTTAGAAGACATACACTTTTTCTTAGCGTCATTTCCTCTTTCGTTTTCACACCCAGGATAAACCGGTACATTTTCGATAACTGCGAAAGGTACATCAGCAATCTCTTCTTCTACTACCTCTTCTACAATCTCCTTAACCTCAACAATTTTTTCATCTTGTTTCACTTCAGTCGATTCGATTACAGTTTCTTCCTCTTCCACTTCGTCTTCCATAACCTCAATAACTTCTGGAGCAGGTGGCGGCGGTGGCGGCGGTGGCGGTGGTGTCAATTGTTGGGTAATTGGAATTTCTTCTTCCAATTCATCACCTACATCAAGAAGACCGTAGTCTAGATCTGATTTATCATAGGTTTTCCATTCTATTGCTTGCCACGCAAGAAATAACATCGCTATCATTCCAATTTGGAAAAAAAGTGTGCTTCTGCGGCCTACATCAACTTTTGGGTTTTTTTTTGTTTCCATTATAGTGGGTTTAACTTGGTGCTAAAATATATAAATTATCGTTCAATTTAAAACTTATTATAAATTTTAAGAATGAAACTTTTCTTTAAACATCTTAAACACTAAAATTCCTAATAAAGCACCTAGTAAATCTGCTAAAAAGTCGAAGACATCGCCAGATCGAGAAACAGGTGACAGTTCTTGAAATACTTCAATTATTATGCCATAAAACATTAAAATCACAAGCAAAACTGTGATAGTTACGGCACTTAGATTATGTTTCTTATGTTTATAAAAATACCATTGCCAAAGATAAATTAGGACAAAAAATATGATTCCGTGAACCCATTTATCAATATGTGGGATATTTATTTTTGATACTTTTTCATTAGGCACAAGCAAGTAAGTAGGTAGAAAAAAAAGTGCTGTTACTGCACAGCTATAAACTACAGCTACAAACAATAAAATCTTACGCTCCAATTACTTCTTTATAAGCATCAGCATCTAACAAATTTTCAATCTCTGAAGCATCACTAAACTTCATTTTAATCATCCAGCCTTCGCCATAAGGATCTGTATTTACCTTCTCTGGCTCGCTTTCAAGGCTTTCATTAAACTCAACAATCTCACCTGATAGCGGCAAGAACAAGTCTGATACTGTTTTAACCGCTTCTACAGATCCAAAGATTTCATCTTTATCAAGTGTATCACCTACGGTTTCGATGTCTACATAAACGATATCACCAAGCTCACTTTGAGCGAAATCTGTAACGCCTATTATTGCAACATCTCCTTCAATTTTAACCCATTCGTGGTCTTTAGTGTACTTTAATTCTGATGGTAAATTCATAGTAATTATTTTTTAAAATTAGTTTCCAAAGTTATATCGCAGGGTAAAGCCACTGCGGATTGTTGTTTGAGGAAATGCAGTTGAGATTGCATACTTCGAGAAAGTATGGTCGTAATAGAATAAAGCCGTTAAGTTTTTACTCAACGCATAATCCATAGTCAATTGAGCTCCGTACATAGTTTGTCCTGCTGTGGTTTGACTATTCTCAATATCTAGATATCTTATTATTGTAACATTATCTCTTCTTGTAAGGTCTATCTTAAAGTTAAGATCACTACTCATAACAGATTTCTTTCCTCCAAAATTGGTTGCAATTCGCAAATCTTTAATTCGGTAACCTAGGCCCACAGTATATTCATTTCCTCTAATTTCGGTAAGCAGGTTGTTGGCAAAACTTAATGCTAGGGCTCGGTCTTTTCGTACCTCTGCTAAAATTTTAACCGAATTCTTCATCTCAAAATCCATTCTAATTAACGGAGAAAACTGTTCGGTTAAGTTAACATTAGTTAATAATGTTTTCACTTTAAAATTACCCGATTGATCTACAGCTTCAGGATCTGCGTGGTTGTAATCTAAATTAGATTGGAATTGGTTTACAGTATACCCAGCTCTATATCCATGAGCTAATGAGAAACGCTTGAAGTTTTTCTTAAACCAAGGCAATCTCATTAATCCAGTATATTTAATATCCCAGTTTGGAAGTGGCACATCCCTAAAGATACCCGTACTTTCTTTACCTGCTTTATTTCCTTTATAAGCCGCAAGGAAGGCTGGCAACAATACGTCCTGACTATTTCTTCCGAAACCTACCGGAAAACCATCTTCCGTTCTAGGAATTGGGCCACCTTGATAATGTTCTTCCGCAAGTCTGTTTGCAATAATCAAACGGTTATTTCTGAAATCTTCAAACGCAGCAGAATTGGTTTCATCACTAGCAGAAAATGCTGTTTTAATCAACATAGTTGAAATGTTGAAGTTACCAAATGTATTAGGCGTTAAAGAGTTATAAAGCCCATTTTCAACAATATAGTTTTCAGAATAGTTTTCAGAATATACTCTACTACCATTTACATCAATCGTTAAATCAGTAAATGGTGTTAAGTTAGCCTGAATGTCTAACTGGCGGCTAGTAGTTTCGGTATACTGTTCATTAAATTCAGGGTACAGTGTTAACCAACCTTTACGAGCTGCCAATTCGCGAATTTCATTTTGACTTCCAAATACAAATCCTGTAGTTGGTTTTAAGGTTCCAATAAATCCAACTGAAGGCGTATATCCTGGTAAGTAAATACCATTGTTTTCTTTATAGCTAAGTTGAATTTTCTTTAATGAAGTTGCAAGTCCGATTAAGGTGTTTACAGCTTTATCTCCAGTATTTAAACCTCCTTCACCAGCTCCTGCTGTACCTCTACCCATTACATTAGGGTTTTCAGTTGCAGCTAAACCTAGTCTGCCAGACTTTTCATCTTTACTGTTCTTACCATCTAACCCAGTTCTGCCACCTCTTTCACCAGCTCTTCCTGTTTTAATATCTCCCTCGCCAGTTTCAGTTCTTCGCTGTTTACTTTTCTTTATTTTGGTTAAACCAATATATCTGTAAAAGCCAGTCATATCAACACTCGAGTTGATTTGATGTGTGCTTGCATTCTGAATTGAATTCCCTAAATCATAGTTATTAGTTGAACCATCAGTTAGCGTTACCGGTATATTATTGAATAAGTTACTACTAGCTTGCCACTGATAATCTCCAGTATATGAATAAGTCGCTCTTATAAATTTCAAAAATGGAAACTTATTAAACGGCAAGTCGTAATTCACTTGAAGTGACTGGAAGTGTTGATTAGGATTTCCTACATCGAAGAAACCATCCCACACTCCTACATTATTATTAACGTTACCATCATCATCAAGATAATTGTTTACAATCATGTTGTTGGTTGATGTGAAGTTGAATCGTAATGACTTAGTCAAATTATGATTAATAGTGTACTGCCAATCAAATAAGAAGTTACGCTGGTACAATGTAGGCAATCCAATATTCCCTTCGATAAAGTTAATATCTCTAAATTTTTGCTCGTTATACTGACGCGTAATATTTGAACCAACTGAAATATTAGTCGGCAAGTAATTAAAGTTTAAGTCTTTTAAGAACTGCCAGTATTTACCTCTAAAAATTGAGTCGTTCTTTTTAAATGGCTCTATTGGTTTAGCTTCAAAATTGTAATTGTAAGTTGCACCAACTCTTACATTTTGTTCAACAGCATCTTCAACTTCAAAATCGTGGTGATCTGTTTGATTGTATGAGAATGATCCTGTAAAGTTTTCTATGTCGTAAACTTTAGGCTTAGCCTCACCAGTACGTTCTTTACGAACACCTATAAAGTTAACACTTTGACGTTTTGTATAGTCTACAGCTTGCTCCTTAATTCTATCGTGTTCAGCATCACTTACTGCATTATCCAGTCTTGTTTGAAGTTCGATATCTTGGAATTCAGGGTCGTATTGTGGAGTGATAAGCTCTTCAGATCTTCCATAGTTAAATGGCAATTGCACACCCCATTTTTTAGGCAACAACTGTCCTAAGTTAACATTGGTAACAACGTCGTATTGTTGTACGTCTTCTTTACTACGTTGGTTTGGACCTTGCTCTAATGAACCAAATCCAACGGTACTTCTTCTACCTGAAGCACTTACTGTTGCGAAGTCGGCAATATTAGCGTCAAGCGCTACTACCGCAGCCCAACCTCCTTGGTTTTCTAATTCTGAAAGGCGTAATTCATTAAACCACACTTCTCCACTAATATCATTAGTAGTACTATTTTTAACACCCAACATTATAGTTCGAACATTTCCGAAACTTGGATTTCCTTTAATTCCAATGGTCAATTCATTTTCACCACCAGATAAATCTCCACCTAATTCAGACTCGGTGTAATAAACTACTTCAGTAGAGTTTGCTGGTGTAAGGGTTTTTACTTGTTGCAGCAATTCCAATGGTAAATTCAATCGGTTTGCCAATGGCCAAATATCTTCGGGATTTCTCGCGCCAAAACTTGTTGGATTCAACGGAATTTGAACCTCGTAATAGTTGTCGGTTAAATCGTTACCCAATCTAATGAACGCCAATAAATCGCCATTAGTAAGTTCGGTTTCATTTTGAAGCGACTCCGCGTGAATAAACATTTCAAGATTTTTATATTGACGCATATCCACATCAAAATTCTTGTAAACTGCGCGACCGTCATTCGGTTCTAATCCACTAACACGAAGTGAAAGCGATTGTTCGTTTTGACGAATAATATCGTTGTTATTGTTTAACTGCTCACGTTCAAGTCCCGGAGGTAATCGATAAGGAATTGGCTCGCGGTTTTCGTTTTCTTCAATACTTACTGTTGTTACTTCAAAAAGTGTATTGTCCAAAATTGGATCTTCCATAGTAACATCATCCAATGTTTTATCGAAACGCTTATAATCTCCGCGCACTAATTCTAAAGTACCAAATCTTAAAACTGTGTTTTCTGCGAATTGAGACATAAACATTCTCATAAAGCGGATAGAACGGAAATCTGTAATTCCGTTAATAGCTTGGTCAGGCTCACTGATTGGAATTTTAAATTGAACCCAACGCACTGGAATCACACTATTGTTTTCAGTAGTAACTTCTAATTCTTTTACATCAGATACATAGTTATTGTTATCTCTATTCATTCCTGGAAACATAGGAACGTTATATTCGAAATAACTATTTACTGTGTTCATTGTATTATCTCTGTTGATGTCTTCAACATCAGGCTGCGCAGTACTACCTCTATTAGTATCAGTTACTTCTACTGGAGAGTTACCCTGAGTACCATTGTATCTCAAATATCTATCTAAGATATTTCCTTCTGCTTGAAGGAAGTATTGATAATCATCGTTTGCTGGATCTGCTAAGCCGGCAAATTGTGGAAATTCTGCAGCTTCTTCGGCATTGTTTAATCCATCTAATCCTATATCTTGATTAATCCGCTCCTGTCCCTCGGTATTGAAGGTGTAAACTAAAGATTGATTTGAAGGTACTTTACCCCAAGCTGTTGAAGTAGTATTTCCGGTTGAACCATCCTTAGGAAGTCCATTTTCATACTGCTTTCTTCCATCTTTAAGAATATCTTCCGAAATATTCCCAAGGTTAAAGTTTAGCATTCCACCAGGGTTGGTATTGTTTTCCTCATAAATAAACGGGTCCATCACCCAGAATTGAATATACTCTACATTTGAGCGCTCAAAATCTGTGGTTGTAAGTGGTCTCATTATACCTCCAAAATTATCTTCTGGATTAGGAAGTTCATTTGTTCCGTTTGCTGCTGGGTTGTAATTATACTCTCCACGGCGTGAAGGGTAGTAAGCTAAATCTAAGGTGAAAAGTGCTTGTGTTTGTCCTTGTATAATATCTTGATTGGGGAATATTTCATCTCTAAATACTCTTCTTGAGAATGGCGAAGAAAGGTCTTCATCATTAATTCCGTTTGGACGTTGTGTACTATAAAAAATAGGATCAATGGTATACCACGCTAACTTAGCACGCTTGAAGTTATAAGACAAATCATTATTTATAACTTCTCCTCCAAATCCTACCGGAGTACTTGCTAAGAACCAACTTGAAGGACTACTAATATCATTTGCTGTTTGTGAAGACTCAAAATCATCTACATAAACAGTTGTTTTCCCACCAAAGTCAGAAACTTTTGGAGCTCCAGGGCTTAAGTAAGCAAATTCACCTCGTAACGAAACGTTTGACTCAACATCAGTATCGATGTTTGGTAGGTGATTAACCATTCTTGTTAAGAAAGGTACTTCGGTAGAATAAGTTGCATTTATACCATATACAGTGTTGTTGATAGGTTCTACACCATACGATGATTTTTGAGTTAGCGGACGCTCATTTAAGTTTAAATACGTAGCACCAATCATAAATTTATCACTGAATTTATGCTCGACATTTAAACCTGTAAATCGCTTACTTTGTTGACCAAAAAGTGAATTGTTTTCAGTGCTAATAGAAATTGGCGTTTTGCTGTTTAACAAACTTGGGTCTATAATTTTAACTCTACCTAATTGATAGTTTACTGTATAATCTACACCTTCAACTAAAGTACGACCACCAGCGGTAACAGTAACGGAACCTTGGGGAATGTTAAATGCCCCAATAGGAATACCATCTGCACCTGTAGATTTATAACTACCTTTTAGTTGGAATTTATTTTTCTCACTTTCTAATTGTTCAGCTCTAGTTTTTGTAGAAGTATAAAGCGATCTAAAAACGTATTTATGCTGGTTTGCATTATACGTTTCGGGAATATCATAGCTTGCAGGAGGAACTCCTGTAGTTGGTGTTTGATTTAATTGATCGAATAAGTGCTTACCGAAAGGCTCAACAGTAGGGAATATAATTCGACCATTTTGTGAATCTACGGTAATTCCATCTAAGAAATCAAAGAAACCATCCCCTCCATTTTGAGGATCGTTGTTAAAGTTAAGTCTATCTAAATTAAATACTCTAAGAAGAATTTCATCTTTTACATCTTCAGGAAGTTGTGCATAAGGATGACCAGGAGATGCTTGCGCTTCAGTAATGAAGTTTACAGGAGAAGGATCTGTATAGAAAATATTTAATTTAAAATCTTCCTTTTCAAGTTGGTAAGCTCCAATTGGATAGATGTTTTTCATCATCAAATCCCAAATTGGTTCGGTTACACTAGTAATATTACTCTTTAGAAGTTTTACTACCAGGTTTTGCGCCATTCCTACTTCATTGTTTCCTCCCGGAGGATTGCTGCCTCCTAATTCTCTTGGCCCTCCATTCGCTTCAACCCCGTCGCTAGAAAACTCTCCAACTTGGTAAACCTTTCCGTTTGCAGTAAATTGATAAGAAACCGCAAGAACTTCATCGTTTGATAAACTTTGATTTAACGAGATATACCCTAATTCAGCGTTTAATTTGTACTCGCTCTGGTCTAGTCTTCTCGCATTCTCAAGCGTAGCATAATCGATACCTTCACTTACTTGAACTCCAGAAAAACCTTGCCCTACAGTAGCAACGTCTCGAATAGCTGGGGTTAGTAAAGAAGATGCTCCACCATTTATTCCAAATGGGTTAAAATCGTTGTTCGCGTTATCTGGATATGCATTTCTTCCTACATTAATAAATCCTCCTGGAGGAGTGTTTAAACCAATGTTTAAAGGATCTGATTCCCCAATATCCTGAATTGCAACAATATTTCTTACGTTTTCAGTACGAGAGGTACGGTTTGTAACCCATACTTCCATACGCGTTACTTGTACATTGCTATTTACAAATGGATATTGCGCCAATGCACGATCGTAGTTATCTCTAAAATAATGTGCTAAGAAGAAGTGACGGTTTTCGTCGTAATCTAATGCATATAGTTCAAAATCGGTGACCGTAGCTCCACCTTCGGCAGTTACAGTTCGCGATTCAGATTTTTGTTCAGAAAACACCCCGGTTATGGTTGTTTTACCAAATTGTAGTTGTGTTTTTACACCAAAAAGACTTTGCGCTCCTTGAATTAAAGAACTGTTAAGCGGCATACTAACATTACCAACTTCAATTTTTTGAATAATATCGTCTTCTGTTGGGGTATATTCAAGTTTTATTTGGTTTTGGAAGTCGAAAGTACTTTGCGTATCGTAGTTTGCGTTTACCTGAAGTCTTGTTCCAACTTTCGCTAAAAGGCTTAAACTGATTCGCTGGTCAAAATCAAAAGAAAAATTTGTTCGGTTTCTCGGTGAAAAAGATGGGTTATCTTGCTTTGTATACAAAACACCAAGATCCATTTCAACAGAACCTTGAGGAATTACTTCAATTGAGGTACCTCCAAAAACAGTTTCAAAGAAGTTTGAATTCACATAAAACGTAGGAAGCAAGTTTTTCTGTTCTTCTTCAGAACCTTCTTTTCGTCCATCAGCAGCGTCGATTTTCTGCTTGAAGTACGATTTCATCTGCTCCTTTTGAATTAAATCTTGATATTCTTTAGGCGTAAGAATAGTTGGATAATTTATATTAAAACCGCCAAGAGTTTGCGAATAGATATACCTGTCGGTAATAGGGTCGTATGTGTATAAATCCTGGATGCTGGTTGGGTTTGGAAGTATCATATTCCCCATTTCATTACCAACTGCGGTTGAATCTTGTGCTAGCGAAGAGTTGCTAACCAAAATGAAACTTAACACTGCTAAAAGCTTGAAAAAGCTACCCTTGTAAACGTAATTTTTTGCCTTCAAATTTTATAAATTTTTTAAAGCTTGTTTAATAATCAATTCTACCGAAGCCTGTGGAGTTTCCTTAATAATGGCATCCACCACCTTTTCAGCCTTTTTGCGAATAAAACCTAGCGTCTCCAAAGCAGATAACGCTTCATTTTTATTCGTATTGCTTGTACCGGCAGAATTTCCTGACAAACCGTACACTTTTAAAATTTTATCTTTTAAATCCAACACTACTCGCTGAGCTGTCTTGGCTCCAATTCCTTTTACCGACTGTATAACTGCAATATCATTCTGTGCGATAGCATCAATAACTTGATCTGGGGATAATGACGAAAGCATAGATCTAGCCGTACTTGCTCCCACTCCTGATACGCTAATTAACAATCTAAATATTTCTCGTTCTGCAACACTGGTAAAACCATAAAGAATATGGGCATCTTCACGTACCTGCAAGTGAGTGTAAAGCTTTATACTTTCACTGGCGGGAATTTCGGAAAATGTATGCAAAGATATATTGATGAAATACCCTACACCATTGCAGTCTATCACTACGTCAGTTGGGTTTTTTTCAACTAATCTGCCCTGTATATGGGTTATCATATGTTAATAAAAACTAAAGGGTTCAAATATAGTATAATTATTTGCAACTGCCATTGGGGATTTTTGGAAATATAAATAACATATTAAGCTTAAAAACAAGGTGATTTGAATTATAAAACTTCAACAATAACTATCTATATTGTAGCTTTTATATAATTGTAAATAAAAAAGCATTGCTCTAAATCTAGGCAATGCTTTTTTAATGTGTATAAACTAACTTATAGAATTAATATAAAAATATCGAATTCTAATTATAATTTACCTCGTTTCTCCTTCTGCTGCGCATCCACAACGGCAACGGCACTCATGTTTACGATTTCATCTACACTAGCTTTCATCTGTAATATATGCACTGGTTTACGCATTCCCAACATTATTGGTCCGATAGATTCAACACCGTTTAGTTCTTTTAAAAGCTTATAATTGCTGTTTGCAGAATCTAAGTTTGGAAAAATTAATGCATTCACCTTTTTTCCAGCCAATTTTGAAAATGGGAACTTCTTCTTTAATAGCTCTGCGTTCAAGGCAAAGTCTGTCTGTAGTTCTCCATCCAAAATCATATCTGGATTACTCTTGTGAATGATATCAACCGCTTCTCTAACTTTAGTTGCGTGAGGATCCTTTGAAGAACCGAAGTTTGCATACGAAATCATCGCTATTACCGGCTCCATACCAAACATTTTGATGGTGTAATTGGTCATTCGAGCAATTTGGGCTAGCTCTTTTGCTGTAGGGTCAATATTTAAAGACGTGTCTGATATAAATATCGGACCACGTTTTGTGATCATTAAATTGGTTGTAGCAACTTTATTTACACCATCAAATTTTCCTATAGTTTCAAATACAGGTTTTACCACAAGTGGGTAAGAACGGGAGAACCCTGAAATCATCGCATCTACATCCCCTTCACTAACCATCATCCCTGCAAAGTAATTACGCTCTGTCATCAACTTTTGAGCATCGTATAGCGTAACACCTGTTCGCCTTCTCTTCATCCAGAATTTTTCGGCGTATTCATCAAATTTTTCAGGTTTTATATCACTCTTTGGATCAATAATTTCTATATCGGCATCAAACTCCAATTGCTCCATATAATCCTTAATAACATCTTTTCTTCCTAATAAAACTGGAATACCGATACCTTCTTCATATACAATTTGAGCCGCTTTTAACACGTCTAGATGATCTGCTTCTGTATATACAATACGCTTAGGTTTTAGCTTTGCTCTATTGATTAATAAACGAATGGTTTTATTGTCACTACCCATACGTTCGTATAGTTCATCTTGATACTTCTGCCAATCGGTAATTTCGTGTGTTGCCACTCCGCTTTCCATTGCAGCTTTTGCAACTGCCGGAGGAACAGCAGTTATTAATCTAGGGTCAAAAGGTTTTGGGATTATATATTCTCTACCAAACGTAAGCTTCGTTTCCCCGTAAGCAATATTAACCTGCTCTGGCACTGGCTCTTTTGCAAGATTTGCAAGTGCTTTTACAGCTGCCATTTTCATAGCTTCGTTTATTTTTGTTGCCCGTACATCTAGTGCTCCTCTAAAAATAAATGGGAAACCTAGAACATTGTTTACTTGGTTAGGATGATCACTACGTCCCGTAGCCATTATAATATCTTTTCTAGTTTTTACAGCTAAATCGTATTCAATTTCCGGGTCAGGATTAGCCATAGCAAATACAATAGGATTTGCTTTCATGCTCAACAGCATTTCTGGAGTTACAATGTCTTTTACTGAAAGCCCTACAAACACATCTGCATCTTTCATAGCTTCCTCCAAGGTGTCTATTTTTCGATGAGAAGCAAATTCTGCTTTTTCGTCCGAAAGGTTTTCGCGATCATCCCTAATCACTCCCTTGCTATCCAACATTACAATATTTTCTGCCTTTGCTCCGCATGATTTGTAAAGTCGCGTACAAGAAACCGCGGCAGCACCTGCACCACTAATTACGATAACAGCATCTTCAATTTTCTTATTTGCTAATTCCAAAGCATTGAGCAATGCTGCTGCCGAAATTATTGCTGTACCGTGCTGGTCGTCGTGCATTACAGGAATATTCAACTCTTCTTTTAACCTTCTTTCAATCTCAAAGGCTTCAGGAGCTTTTATATCCTCTAGGTTTATTCCTCCAAAAGTTGGCGCTATATTTTTTACGGTAGCGATAAATTCTTCAATATCTTCTGTACCAATTTCAATATCAAACACATCGATGTCTGCAAAAATCTTAAACAGCAAACCTTTACCTTCCATTACAGGCTTAGACGCTTCAGGGCCAATATTGCCCAATCCTAACACCGCAGTTCCATTAGAGATAACTGCTACTAAATTCCCTTTGTTAGTATATTTATATGCGTTTTTTAAATCTTTTTCTATTTCAAGACAAGGTTCTGCAACTCCTGGCGAATATGCTAAGGAAAGATCACGTTGTGTAGAATAACCTTTGGTTGGAACTACCTGAATTTTCCCAGGTTTTGGTTTTGCATGATATAATAATGCTTCTCTGCGTTTGCTCTGTTTGCTCATATTTCTTTACAACATTTATTTATAAAAATCACCAATCAATAAATCTAGTGATGATACTCCAAAGGTACGAGTTTTGAAATAATCCGTAGCATGAATAGCTTCTCGGTTTTTAATATGAATATTTAGAAATGTTTAAAATTTTAAAGCAAAGAAAATGCTTAGCTTTCAATACTTTTGAAAAGAATTAATCTTAAAGGTGAAATTGAAAAAGCTTTTATTTCTCATATTATTATTTTATACATCCTCCCAACTTTCCGCTCAAAACAAACAGACGGAAAAGGATAGTACTGGGATTTATCAAGAAATAGAGTCGTATTCTAAAAAGAGTAAGTTTACAAAAATGGTTCATCGGTGGCTATTTAGATCTACTGCTAATAAATCTAAGGTGGAACCTACCCATAAAAAGAACCCTAATTATAAAAAACACGAAGGAAAAATAATCCGTAAAATAATAATCAACACTAAAGATCCTTTTGGGTATTCTATAAATGATAGTACTCAAACTGCAAATAGTTGGCTAGAGAAAACTGGAAACAATCTACATATTAAATCTAAACCTTTAGCTATTCATAATTTCTTGCTTCTAAAAGAAAAGAAACCTTTAGACACCTTATTGCTTTTAGAAAGTGAGCGTTTGCTTCGTTCACAAAACTACATTCGTGAGGTTAAGATTGAAACCCAGGAAATCCCTAATTCCAAAGATTCTGTAGACGTAGTTATTACTGCGCTGGATTCGTGGAGTTTAACACCTAAGGTTCAGCTTTCTGGTTCTCAGACGAAATTCAAACTAAAAGAGCGGAACATTCTTGGTACAGGGCATCAGTTAAGACTAGAATTTTCAAATAGATTGGATGATGGAAGAGACGCCTACAAAGCAAGTTATAGCGTTCCAAACTTCTTGAATACTTTCATAAGTGCTGATGGAAGGTATTCTATTGATTACGAAGGTTATTTTGAAAAAACCCTAGCACTCGACCGCATATTCTACTCACCATTAACCCGTTGGGCGGGAGGAGTATTTTTACAAGAACGCTTTTTAGGAAGAGAACTAAAAAACGACACCGCAGGCTACGCAATAAAAAATATGAAATTTATTGCCCAAGATTACTGGGGCGGACATTCATTTCGGCTATTTGAAGGTAATTCCGAAAGAGAACGAACAACAAACCTTATTTTAAGTGCGCGTGCTTTACTAGTAGATTATAGAGATATCCCTCCAATTGAATACGATAGCATCCGATTCTTTTCCGATGAAAAATTTTATCTAGCAAGTATAGGAGTAGCCTCTAGACAATTCGTGAAAGACAATTATATTTTTAAAGATGGGATTACCGAAGATGTTCCGGTAGGCGTAGTCTATTCAATTACTGGGGGGATTCAGAATAAAAACAATAAAAACAGACCTTATCTTGGAGCGAAAATAGCCTATGGAAATTATTTTAAATTTGGGTTTTTAAGCACCAATTTTGAACTTGGAACATTCTTTAACGATGCGCATACGCAGCAAACTGTATTCAATTTTGAAGCCACCTATTTTTCGCACCTACTACAACTTGGAGACAAATGGAAAATAAGACAGTTTGTAAAACCTCAATTTGTAATAGGAATGAACCGTCTAGAATCTGAAGTGGATAGGCTAAGCCTAAATGAGCGAGGTTATTTTAATGGAGCATATGGTAACCTTTATTCCAATTATAGAAATGGAGCCATTCACGGCTTCGACGCCTCAATTGTAGGAACTCAAAAATATGTTCTTGCCTTGCAAACCCAATTTTACTCACCTTGGGAGCTCTTAGGTTTTAGATTTAATCCTTTCGTGAATGTTACCCTAGGAATGCTTGCAGAAAGTAATAGAAGTTGGAAACGAAATCCTATATACTCTTCGTTTGGACTAGGGTTTATTATCAGAAATGACTATTTGGTTTTTAGTTCTTTTCAGTTGTCGTTTGCATATTACCCTCAAATTCCTGGACAAGGAAAAAATATCTTTAAATCTAATGCTTTTGAAAGTGAAGACTTTGGCTTCCAAAACTTCCAAATTGGGAAACCTAGAACTGTAATCTATAATTAACCTTCAACTTCTTTATTCTGAAGCAGAAATCAATCTTTTAAAAATTGAATGTTTCTTGTGAGTCCGGTGTACTTTGTTCGCTTTACTGCACTCTTTTTAAATATTTCACGAAAAACGTCTTCGGTAATTTCCTTCCAATCTTTTTTCGTCATAGAAAGTAATTCAGGATGAGGATTAAAAAGCGGTTCGTTATGTGGTTTACTGAAACGATTCCAAGGGCAAACATCTTGACAAATGTCACAGCCAAACATCCAATCTTGAAATTTTCCTTTTTCTGAAATAGGAATTTCGTTTTTTAATTCGATAGTGAAATATGAAATGCATTTGCTTCCATCTACAACCCTATCTGCTACAATAGCATTTGTAGGGCAAGCATCGATACAAGCTGTACAAGTGCCGCAATGGTCTGTAACGGGATTATCGTTTTCTAAGTCGAGATCGACGATTAACTCGGCAATAAAATAAAATGACCCAGATTGTTTGGTGAGTAAGTTACTGTGTTTTCCTATCCACCCCAATCCACTTTTTGCAGCCCATGCTTTATCTAAAACTGGAGCAGAATCGACGAAGGCTCTTCCATTCACTTCACCAATTTCTTCCGATATAAAGTGCATTAGTTCTTTTAGCTTATCCTTTATAATAAAATGATAGTCGGTGCCGTAGGCATATTTAGAAATTTTATATGAATCAGGGTTTTGAATTTGAGTAGGGTAATAATTTAGCAATAATGAAATCACACTTTTAGAACCTGGCACTAGAACTGTTGGGTCTAGTCTTTTATCAAAATGGTTTTCCATATATCCCATTTCGCCATTCATATTATTTTTAAGCCATTTTTCTAATCGAGGCGCTTCTTCTTCAAGAAAAGCTGCTTTGCTTATACCACAAGAAAGGAACCCCAAGCGTTTTGCTTCGGATTTTATTAATTGCGAATATTTTGCTGCATTTTCAATCAAAACTTATCTTAAATAAAACTTCAAAATTGCATTTTTTGGTTTTAAGGTTATTAGTGGTTTTATTTCTATTGGTGAATTCTTTTCAGAAATCTTATATGTTTTTACAATTTCTGCAATCGCTAGTATCATTTCATACATTGCAAAGTTATTACCAATACACATTCTTGGGCCAGCGCCAAAAGGAAAATAGTGCCCCGAATACTCTTTAGCGTTCACATCGGAAAACCGTTCTGGCCTAAATTTCTCAGGCTCATCCCAGTTTTTTGGGTTGGTATGAATCTCTAACAATGAAAATAATAAACTTGAATTTTTCGGAATAAACATCCCTTCAAAAGTATCGTCTTCAATATTCACTCTATCTATAAAATATGCCGGAGGGTAAAGACGAAGTGATTCTTCTATTACATTCTTGGTATACGAACAGTTTTTAATGAAGTCCATTAAGCCTGTCGAATTCTCGGATGCGGCAGTTATTTCGGCATAAATCTTATCTTGTACTTGAGGGTTTCGAGCTAATAATTCACAAGTAAATGTAAGTGCATTTGAAGTTGTTTCGTGACCAGCAGTAAACAATATTAAAATTTCATCTATCAACTGCTTATCGTCCATTCCACTTCCATCTTCGTATCTAGCGTCTAAAAGCATATCTAGTAAGTCATCCTCACGAACGCTCGATTGTCTCCTTTCATTAACAAGTTTCTTAAGAATGTTTCTCGCTTCTTTAGTTTCAGCAAGATGTTTAGAAAGTTCGCCGCTCAACTTAAACCACCAGCCCAAGTACGGCATACGCAATTCCTTTACCAGCATGTGTTGAGCAGATTCGGTGATATGTTGAAGCCTTTTTATTTCTCGACTGTCAACGGCACTACTAAAAAGAGATTTTACTACCGTTTGAAAAGCGAGGTCGTTGAAAACAGGAAAGATATCTTTCGCTTTAGCCGTTTCAATTTTGGAAAGTTCAATTTCAATTGCACTTTGAATAGCGTCTAGTAAATTAACCAACTGTTTTTTATGAAAAGCAGGTTGAATTAGTTTACGTTGTTTTTGCCAAAACTCTCCTTCTGAAGTAAGAAGTCCGTTACCTACATACTTAACAAGATCTCGAGTTTGTATGGGAGATTTTTTATAATTCTTATGATTTTTCTGAAGTGCATATTGTGCTAAGCCAGCATCACGAGAAAAAATCACAGATTTTCCAAACCCGAGCTTCAACCGAAATGTGTCCCCCTTATTTTCAAAATTACTATGATGAAATGGCAGAGGGTTTTTTAAAATCTGAGTGGAGTGAATCAGAAATCGGAAGGCAGAAACCGATGGGATTTTCTTTACTTCCATAGCACAAATTAAAACAATTCACTTTGAGTTGAACCTCTATTCTTGCCAAGATGCTTATAAGCCGCCTCAGTAACTTCCCTTCCCCTTGGAGTTCTCATAATAAACCCTTGTTGAATTAAGAAAGGTTCGTATACTTCTTCTATGGTTTCAGGACTTTCCGAAACAGCGGTTGCAATAGTAGTAATTCCAACAGGTCCGCCTTTAAACTTTTCGATTATTGTAGAAAGAATTTTATTGTCCATTTCATCTAAACCGAAGGCATCTACATTCAAGGCGTTTAATCCAAACCTTGCTATTTCAATATCAATTTTTCCATTTCCTTTTATCTGAGCAAAATCTCTAATTCTACGTAAAAGAGCATTTGCAATACGAGGTGTACCACGGCTGCGTCCTGCTATTTCTATAGCAGCTTCCATAGCGATAGGCACATTTAAAATACTTGCACTACGCTGTATTATTGTAGTTAACAATTCGGTAGAATAGTATTGAAGTCTGGAAGAAATTCCAAAACGTGCACGCATAGGCGCTGTAAGTAAACCTGAACGGGTTGTTGCACCTACTAGCGTAAAGGGATTTAAATTAATTTGAACCGAGCGCGCATTAGGCCCAGATTCAATCATTATATCAATCTTATAGTCTTCCATTGCTGAATAAAGATATTCTTCAACAATGGGGCTTAAACGATGTATCTCGTCAATAAAAAGTACATCCCGTTCATCCAAATTGGTGAGTAATCCAGCAAGGTCACCCGGTTTGTCTAATACAGGACCAGAAGTTACTCTAATATTAACGTCGAGCTCATTTGCAAGAATATGTGCTAATGTTGTTTTACCTAATCCTGGAGGCCCGTGAAATAGCGTATGATCTAAAGCTTCACCTCTTTGATTTGCAGCTTGCACAAAGATTTGAAGATTTTCCAGTGCTTGATCTTGTCCTGTAAAGTCTTCAAAGCTTAATGGACGTAGTTGTTTCTCAATATCCAATTCCTGTGGGGATAAATTTTCGCCGGTGGGATCAAGGTTTTCATTCATAAAACAAATATAAGGAATCGGCAGATAGGAAGTGTAATTGTAATACCTGTAGAAATAAGAAAAAGCAGAAAAAACAACAAGCCGTGCTTTTTAGCACGGCTTGTCAAATAACTTGTAGTCTCCTCACTTCCTACTCATTATTATCTATTCAAAGATAACATGGTTTAAACTACTAGGAAATACGTGTTACTACTAATATTTTGCGTTAAACAGAGATTAATTAGTGTTCTAATTCATCCTCATTGTCCTGTAATGGCACGTTTTGAGGAACATAATCTTGACCAGCAATTACGTAATCTGTTTCGTCTTTATTAAGTTTACTATAATCGTAAGCCCAACGGTACACATGTGGTATTGGACCAGCCCAGTTTCCATGGATGTGTTTTTGTTCGGCTGTCCATTCTAATGTTGTAGAATTCCAAGGGTTCTTTGGACCTATCTTTCCGTAGAACATAGAGTGGAAGAAGTTGTAAAGGAATACTACTTGTACTGCAATCGTCATAATTGCAAATAGCGTCATAACAACATTAATATCATGTAAGTCATCAAAATATGGGAAACTTGTGTTGTTGTAGTATCTACGAGGTAGACCTGCTAAACCAACAAAGTGCATTGGGAAGAAAATCCCGTAAGCTCCAATTGCTGTTACCCAGAAGTGGATGTATCCTAATTTTTTATTCATCATACGTCCTTCAAACATTTTAGGGAACCAGTGGTAAACCCCAGCAAGAAGTCCATAAAGTGCCGAAATACCCATCACTAAGTGGAAGTGAGCTACAACGAAATAAGTATCGTGAACGTTAATATCTAATGCACTATCTCCAACGATAATACCTGTAAGACCACCAGTAATGAAAGTAGAAACAAAACCGATACTCCATAGCATAGCTACGTTCATCTGTAAGTTACCTTTCCATAAAGTTGTAATCCAGTTAAATGCTTTTACAGCAGATGGAATTGCAATAAGTAATGTGGTAAAAGTAAACACAGAACCTAAGAATGGATTCATCCCTGAAACGAACATATGGTGACCCCATACAATTGTTGAAAGGAATGCAATTGCAAGGATAGACGCAACCATCGCACGGTAACCGAAAATTGGCTTACGAGCATTTGTAGCCATAATTTCAGATACAATACCCATTGCAGGTAGAATTACAATATATACTTCAGGGTGTCCAAGGAACCAGAATAAGTGTTCAAACAATACTGGAGAACCTCCTTGGTGATGCAATACTTCACCCGCAATATAAATATCTGATAAGAAGAAAGAAGTACCAAAGCTTCTATCCATGATAAGCATTAAAGCAGCTGAAAATAATACTGGGAAGGCAACTACACCAATAATAGCAGTTACAAAGAATGCCCAAATTGTTAAAGGAAGACGCGTCATGGACATTCCTTTAGTACGCATATTTAATGTTGTAACGATATAGTTAAGCGAACCTAACAATGACGATGCAATAAATATTGCAATAGAAATCAACCATAATGTCATACCTGCTCCAGAACCTGGAATAGATTGAGGCAAAGCACTAAGTGGAGGATAAATTGTCCAACCTGCTGATGCCGGTCCTGCTTCAACAAATAATGAGAAAACCATTATAGCACTAGAAATAAAGAACAACCAATAAGAAACCATGTTTAGGAATCCTGAGGCCATATCTCTTGCACCAATCTGTAAAGGAATTAATAGGTTACTAAAAGTACCACTCAATCCAGCCGTAAGTACGAAGAATACCATTATAGTACCGTGAATCGTAACTAATGCAAGGTAAACACTAGGATCCATAACTCCATCTGGAGCCCATTTCCCTAGTAACATTTCAAAAATTGTAAAACTTTGGTCTGGCCATGCTAGTTGTATTCTAAACAATAATGACATTAGAATACCAATAGTCCCCATAAACAAACCTGTAATTAGGTATTGCTTAGAGATCATTTTATGATCTTGGCTAAAGATATATTTAGTTACAAATGTTTCTTTATGATGATGCCCATGATCTTCGTGATGATCTTCTATTGCGTGAGCCTGTGCGTGTGCTGACATATCTTTTTAAGCTAAATTTTCTATTAATATTATTTGCTAAGTTGTTCTGCCAAGGTAGGCTGTTCTGCCAACCAAGCATTATATTCTTCTTCAGATTCAACTACAATCTTCATTTGCATATTATAGTGGCTAATACCACAAATCTTATTACAAAGAATCATATAATCAAATTCATAAGGGTCTAGAGGTTCTTCACCAGCAGCTTGAAGCTCTTTACTCTTCTCGGCTCTAATTTCATTAATGTTTTGAACCTTGTTTATAATATGATCTTCTTGACGCATTTCCTCAGTTGTAACTGTAGGGGTAAATGCAAATTGAGTAATCATACCAGGAACACAGTTCATTTGCGCTCTAAAGTGTGGCATGTAAGCAGAGTGTAATACATCCTGAGAACGTATCTTAAACAATACTTTTCTACCAACTGGTAAGTGAACTTCAGTTACAACTTTGTCGTCTTGACCGTTAGGGTCTGAAGGATCAACACCTAAAACGTTAACACCTTCGATTAATCGAACGTTAGCATCACCTAGCGTGTTATCATTACCTCCGTAACGTGCTTTCCAATTAAATTGTTGAGCATATAGTTCTATAACAAGTGGATCATCATCCTTATCAACATTCATGATATCTGTCCAAGTGAAAAGACCATAAATAATAAGACCGGCAAGAACAATTACAGGAATAATAGTCCAGATAAATTCTAATTTATCGTTATCGGCATAGAAAGTTGCTCTTTTCGTTTTGTTACCTCTGTAAACAAATGCAAAGTAGTGTAACAACCATTGAGTTAGAATACCAGCCGCGAAAATAACGATCATTGAAATCAACATTAAGTTGTCAATTTGCTCACCGTGTTCTGATGCAGACTTTGGTAACAAGGTATCATACCATAACCAAAATGAAACAATAGTTAAGATATAGATAAAGGCTAAAAATGCTAACATTAAATAACCTTGGTGGTTATTGTCTTCATCCGAGGCAATATCAGAATGAGTTGTCGATTTAATCTGAGCCAATCGAAATATCCTGCTTATTTGCCAAACGGAGATTCCAAAAAGGAGAATTACTAAAATTACTAAAAATGCGGTCATCTTTAAATTTCTTCTTTTAAACTAAATGATTAAAAATGGTAGTTTTCACTTTCTTTAATAAATGGGTCGTTCTTAGGTCTAAGAGATACTTTTCCAAGTCCATTTCCAACAACCAAAATGAAAAGCCCTGCAAAGAATAACAATGCAGCTATTTCAGGTATTCCAAAGCCCCAGTTGTGTCCAACTGTTGATGGCATAACTAATAGGAAGACATCTATATAGTGACCTACCAAGATGAATACTGCTGCTATAACAACAAACCATGGAACTTTTTTGAAATCGCTATTCATTAACACAAGCATTGGGAATACAAAATTAAGTATTAGCATTCCAAAAAACAATCCTTGATACTCCTGAATTCGTATAATAAAGTAAGTTACCTCTTCTGGAATATTTGAGTACCAGATTAGCATAAACTGGCTAAACCATAGGTAAGTCCAGAAAATACTAAAAGCAAACATATACTTAGCTAAGTCGTGTAAGTGTCTATCACTTACAAAAGACAATAGCCCTTTGCTCTTTAAGTGAATTGTTACTAAAGCAATCACAGTGATTGAAGAAACAAACATAGTTGCGAATACATACCATGCAAACAATGTACTATACCAGTGTGGAGTCATAGACATGAACCAATCCCAAGCCATTGTAGCTTCAGTTAATAGGAAGAAGATAAGGAAGAAAACTGATGCCTTAAAGTTCTTTCTATAGTGATCGAAGTTATTTGCTTCAGCTTGTGCTAAAGAGTTTTTTCTTGAGTAGTAACGGTAAATATTCCATCCTAAAAGATAGATTGCGGCACGGATAACAAAGAATGGGAAGTTAAGGTATCCCGACTTTCCTTGTAAAATTTTATCTTCTGCAACTAAATCAGCATTTTGCCAAGGATAGAAATGTTCTCCTGCAAAAATTACAAGAACAAAAACAATAATTGACCCTGGTAATAAATAAGATGTTATTCCTTCCATTACTCTATATAGTACTGGAGACCATCCTGCTTGAGATGCAAATTGAATTGCGTAAAACACAAGTACACCTAAAGCAATCATCATAAAGAAGAATGCAGCTACGAATGTAGCAGACCAAGGTCTTGTTTGTAATTGGTGTAGTACGTGTTCTTCATGTGATGAAGCTCCGTGACCTTCAGCACTTAAATCGGTTGCGTGCTCCATTGCAGCTCCTGAGTACCCTTCTTCACCTCTTGCAATATCAATGAAGTTAGCAGTATCTTCTTTATGATCTACTGCATGGTTTTCGCCATGGTGAGCCTCTTGTTCTGCTAAAATCTTTTTAACATCATCAATGGTCTTGGGAGTAGTCATAAACCCAAAGATTATTCCTGCAAGCCCTAGGACCATTAGAACAATAGAAAACAGTTTTAATTTACTTGGTAGCGTATACATATCTTTAGCCATTCTCTTTAATAAATCATTAATTACGTTCTACTTTTGAGTAGAGTTGTCATCTGTAACTGAGGTAAGAGACTCCGTTAATTCTTTCTCAGCTTGCACTGTTTCAAGAACACCAGGTTCACCTTTTAAGGATGCTTTTAAGTCCATTACATGCATTGCTATTTGCCAACGTTCTTTTTCAGTTGTTTGCGAAGCATATGAACCCATTGCATTCAATCCATAAGTTTGTACGTGATAAATCCCTCCTGGTACAATTGTACGTCCCGCATCAGCAAAACTTGGAATACCTAAAAACTTTTCACGAGTTGCTAGGATTCCTTTTCCATCTCCTTTATCACCGTGGCAAACTGCACAATATATATTGAATAAGTCTGCTCCAACTTTTAAGTTTTCTTCAGTAACCTTATAAGGATTATCAAGTTCAGCTTTAGCTAAATTTAAACCTTCTGTACTGTTTTCATATTCATAAGGAACAAAACCACGAGGAACAGTATTTTCTACTGGCATCATTGCTGATTGTTGCCCTGGGAAAATTTCATACTCTCCATAGGTTTCGTAACCTACCGACTCATACATATTCGGGAAGTACTGATAATTTGGCTTTTTGTCATTAAAACAAGAAGTCAAAACTACAGAGGCACAAATTGCGATTGCTATGTTTTTTAATGTTTTCATACTAGTGGTCCTGCTCATTTTCAATTAAACTAATCTCTGATGCACCTGTGTCATACAAGAATTTAGAAAGCGTTTCAACATCGTGATTGTCTACATCTACTTCCATTAAGAAATGGGCATCAGTAGTACGTGGATCTGGATTTTCTGCTTTTCTAAAAGGCCAAAGCTTACTTCTCATATAAAATGTAATTACCATTAAGTGACCAGCGAAAAATACAGTCAACTCAAACATAATTGGGATGAAAGTAGGCATGTTTTGGTAGAAAGTAAAACTTGGTTTTCCACCAATATTTTGAGGCCAATCTTGAATCATCATATAATTCATCATCAGCACAGCAACTGTTAAACCACATAATCCATAAAGGAAAGATGTAATGGCTAGTCGCGTTGGAGCTAGACCTAATGCATGGTCTAATCCGTGTACTGGAAATGGAGTAAATATTTCAGAAATATGATATTTTGCCGCACGGGTTTGGTTTACAGCCTGCAATAACAGGTCGTCATCCGTGTAAATAGCGTGTATTTTCTTTGCAGCCATAATTATTTGTTGTTTTTTAGGATTAGCGCCTGTCCAGCCCAATCATCACGTTTGGCTCTTCCAGGGAATTCACTAACAATCTCATCTAATAAATCGTATTCACGGTCAGTCATTCTACTTACCTGATCAAAAGTAAAGATACCTATCTGATGCAGTTTTTGCTCCATTACAGGTCCAACTCCATTAATCAACTTCAAGTCATCTTGCTCTTCAACATCAGGATTAAATGTTCCTATAGTTGAAAGTAATGAGTCTACTTTTGCTTTATCAGACACAACATTTTGTGAAGCTACAGGCTTTTCAACTACCGGTCCACCGTCAAGTGCTCTTACGTGACTAACATCATTCCCGTGTTTCGCACGTAAATTCTTGAATTTTTCACCTGAAGATTTCAATATTGTTTTCACCTCTGCTTGTGCAATTACAGGGAAGGTACGAGCATATAGAAGGAATAGAACAAAGAAGAAACCAATAGTTCCTACGAACGTTCCTATATCAACAAATGTTGGTTGAAACATTGTCCATGAAGAGGTCAACCTATCTTTTGTAATGTTTACAACGATAATGTTGAAACGCTCGAACCACATTCCGATGTTAATCACTAATGCAACAATAAATGTCCAAATAATATTTCTTCTCAATTTCTTAACCCATAATGTCATTGGAACAACAAAGTTACAGATAATCAATGCCCAGAATGCCCACCAGTAAGGTCCTGTTGCAGCACCGTATGAAAGGTAAGTGTAATCCTCATAAGGAACACCAGAATACCACATCACAAAATACTCAGTAGCATAAGCAACTGTTACAATACCTCCCGTTAGTAGGATTACTTTGTTCATATATTCAATATGAACTATTGTAATATAGTTTTCTAGGTTAGAAACTTTTCTCATTATTATAAGAAGCGTTTGTACCATTGCGAATCCTGAGAAAATCGCACCTGCCACGAAATATGGAGGGTAAATAGTACTATGCCATCCAGGAACTACAGAAGTTGCGAAGTCAAAAGATACAATGGTGTGTACAGAAAGTACAAGTGGAGTCGCTAAACCTGCTAACACAAGTGAAACTTCCTCAAAACGTTGCCAGTCTTTTACACGCCCACTCCATCCAAAACTAAGGATTCCGTAAATCTTTTTCTGGAAAGGGCTTTTAGTCTTATCACGAATCATTGCGAAGTCAGGAAGTAATCCTGTCCACCAGAACACTAGTGATATAGATAAATAGGTAGAAATCGCGAATACGTCCCAAAGAAGAGGTGAGTTAAAGTTAACCCATAGCGATCCAAATTGGTTAGGTATTGGAAGTACCCAATATGCTAACCACGGGCGACCCATGTGTATAATCGGGAATAAACCTGCTTGAACAACGGCGAAAATTGTCATTGCTTCCGCAGAACGGTTTACAGCCATTCTCCATTTTTGACGGAAAAGTAAAAGTACTGCAGAAATAAGTGTTCCTGCGTGACCAATACCTACCCACCAAACGAAGTTAGTAATATCCCAAGCCCATCCAACGGTCTTGTTCAAACCCCAAACTCCAATTCCAGTAGAAACTGTATAAATAATACAACCTAATCCCCATAAAAATGCAATAAGGGCTATGGTAAAAACAATCCACCAAGATTTATTTGCTTTTCCTAGTACAGGAGCTGCTACATCTGCACTGATGTCTTGATAGGACTTTTCGCCCAGAACCAGTGGTTCTCTTATAGGTGCTTCGTAGTGTGACGACATATTTAATTATTAAATAATTGGTTCTTGATTAAATTATTATGCTTCAGAAGTGTTTTTAACTATCATTTGGTAGAAAACGTTTGGTTTAGTACCAACATTTTCAAGAAGATAGTACATTCTGTCATCTTTTTTCTTCTTAAGTATTTCTGATTCTTCATCATTTACATCTCCAAATACCATGGCTCCAGTTTCACAAGCATTTGAACATGCTGTTGCAAATTCACCATCTCTTACTGGCCTACCCTCACGCTTAGCGTCTAGTATAGTTTTCTGAGTCATTTGGATACATAAAGAACATTTCTCCATTACTCCACGAGAACGAACTACCACATCTGGGTTAAGTACCATTCTACCAAGGTCGTTATTCATGTTGTAATCAAACTCATCATTTTCACTGTATAAGAACCAGTTGAAACGACGAACTTTGTAAGGACAGTTGTTAGCGCAGTAACGAGTACCAACACAACGGTTATAAGCCATATGGTTTTGCCCTTGACGCCCATGAGATGTTGCCGCTACTGGACAAACAGTTTCACAAGGTGCGTGGTTACAGTGCTGACACATTACAGGCTGGAATGCTACTTCAAGGTTTTCATAGTTTGGCACCTCTACGGCTTCATAACTATCAAAAGCAGGAAGGTTTTCATACATCTCAGCTTCTTCCTTAAAGGTTTCCCCTGCAGAGTAATATCTATCGATACGCAACCAGTGCATATCACGGAACTTTCTAACTTCAGTTTTACCAACTACTGGTACGTTGTTTTCGGCGTGACATGCAATAACACAAGCTCCACATCCCGTACAAGCATTAAGATCTATAGATAAGTTAAAGTGAGTTCCGATAGTAGTATCGAATGGACTCCAGATATCCGCTTTTTTATCGCGAATTGAAATCGGAGCGTGATCGTAATCTACAACTGGAACAGCATTCCACTCGCTTACATCTTTAGTATTAAAAATTTCTAAAGTAGTATCTTTTATAATATCGTTACTACGTCCAGCCATTGTGCTTTGCAACTGCACACAAGCAAACTCGTGCATTCCGCTAGCTTTTTCGATATTTACCTTTTGAACATCAGAGAAATTCTGGTAAAGCGGGTAGGCATTAATACCTGTTTGCATTTCTTCTTGAATAGCAGCCGTTTTACCATAACCTAAAGCTAGACCAACAGATCCTTTAGCTTGTCCAGGTTGGATAATAACAGGAATTTTTTCAAGAACAACACCACCTACCGATACGTTTACATAACTACCGTTTAAGGCACCATTTGCAACGTTCTTATTAACAAGTCCTAACTCCTTAGCGTCTGCAGCTGAAACCGTAAGGTAGTTATCCCAAGATGCTCTTGTAATTGGATCTGGAAACTCTTGTAACCAAGGGTTGTTTGCTTGTTGACCATCACCAATACCTGTTGATGTATACAATGTCAACTCGTAACCTCCTTCTTGAGATAAAGCTGCAAGCGCACCATTAGATGTACTTTCTTGCATTAAACCAGAACCTTCAGTAGCTGGCTTAATTTCTTCCATTTTCATTTCTACATCACTAGAAACAAAACCATCGTGAAGCGCTTCATTCCAAGAACCTCCAGACAAAATAGAACTTGTCCAAACTTCTTTAATGTAATCGTAATATTTTTTTGAATTACCTGTCCACTGTAATATGCTATCTTGGAATTGACGCGTATTGAATAATGGACGGATAGTTGGCTGAGTAAGGCTATAAGTACCTTTCTTAATTTGTGCATCACCCCAAGACTCTAGGTAGTGAGGAGTTGCAGCAACTAATTGTGCCAATGATGCTGTTTCATCTTGCTTCATACTGAATGCAAGACTCATTTCAAGCTTTTGGTAAGCTTCAGCAAATTCTTTGCTATTTGGTAGCGAGTAAACTGGGTTTACACCTACTGTAATTAATCCTTTTATACTTCCCGAAATAACGCCGTTAACAACACTCATCACTTCGCTAGTACTTCCTTGTCTAACAAGTAATGGTTTATTAACATCAATTGCCTCACTATTAGCATTGAAATCCAAAGCTAACGTTTGCGAAGCTACATCTGGTAAGCCAGTCACTAATAATGCTTTTCCTCCAGCTTTCTGAAGTTGAGCTTTTGCTTTATTTACTGCGTCAGCAATATTTTCTGGTAAACCAGAAGTACTTCCACCAGTTAAAGCCTTAAGTATTTGTAATTGTTGAGATGGAGTTGCAGCAACACGCTTATCAGCTTTAGCACCAGTCAATGTAAAGTTAGCCTCAAACTGAATATGTCGAGACATTTTTCCATTTTTAGGCACTCTTCCTTGAGCATATCCTTTGCTATAGCTTCCTCCTTGCCAATCTCCTAAGAAATCTGCACCCACAGAAACAATAACTTCAGCTTTTGAAAAATCGTAATCTGGTAATGCGCGAGTTCCGAATTTATTTTGGAAAGCATCTAATGCAGCTGAACTAGACACGGTATCATAAACAACGTGACGCACATTAGGATACTTAGTAGTAAATTCAGAAATTAACTTAGATGTAGATGGACTCGCGAATGTTTGAGTAAGTAGAACTATGTCTTTCCCAGACATTTCGTTCATCTTCTGCGCAATAGCAGTATCAAACTCCGGCCACGACACTTCAGATCCACCAACCATAGGACCAGTTAATCTGTTTTTATCATATAATGATAAAACCGATGCGTGAACACGAGCATTTACACTTCCTCCATTTTTAGCTAAATCATTCTTCTCAATTTTGATAGGACGACCTTCGCGTGTTTTTACCAATATATTGGCAAAATCGAAACCATCCGCCATTGTAGAAGCATAATAATTTGCTACACCTGGAACAATTTCATCTGGCTGAACAACATAAGGGATAGATTTCACTACAGGTCCTTCACAAGCCGCTAAAGTTGCAGCCGCTGTAGAAAAACCTACATATTTTAAGAAATCACGACGCGTGGTAGAAGAAGCAGATAAAGCTTCTTTGTTTCCAAGAAATTCGTCCGTAGGTATTTCAGTTACAAACTCATTGTCTTGTAGCGCCTTCACAATAGTGCTGTCTTCATTCAGCTCTTCAACACTTTTCCAGTATTTCTTGTTTGATGCCATATTGCTATTTGTAATTATCCTTTTTTATTTATTAATAGTGACACTTGCCACACTCCAATCCACCCATTTCGGCGATTGTCAATTTTTCCACACCGTACTTCTTAGAAAGCTCTTCGTGTATCTTAGCGTAGTACTCATTAGACTCTAAGTTAACATTGGTCTCTTTGTGGCAATCAATACACCATCCCATTGTAAGTGGCGCAAACTGCTCCATAACCTCCATGCTCTCAACTTCCCCGTGACACTTTTGACAATCAACTCCCGCTACTGTTACGTGTTGAGAGTGGTTGAAATACGCGAAATCAGGAAGATTGTGAATACGAACCCATTTTACAGGCTTGGTTTCGCCAGTATATGCTTGTTGCTCTGGATCCCATCCAACAGCATCGTACAACTTAGCGATCTCACCATCGTAAAATTCTTTTGAGTACTCTTCAGTAGCAGTATCTTCTGCAACTTCAGAAATATTTTTATGACAGTTCATACAAACGTTTAACGAAGGTATACCTGCTGTTTTACTCTTTCTAGCTGAACTATGACAGAAGTTACAATCTATCTGATTGTCTCCTGCGTGAATTTTATGCGAATAGTGAATTGGCTGAACCGGAGCATATCCTTGGTCAACTCCTACTTGCATTAGGTACCCGTAAGCGAAGTAGCTTCCAAAAAGAATAAAGAAAATAGACGTAACTAATACCAAGAATTGATTCTCAGCAAAAGCCTTCCAGATTGGAGTACGCTTTTCTCTTTCTTCATAAACCACACCGTTAGCTTCAGCAATTCTCTTCAAGGTAGTAGATACCATATAAAGAAGAATAACCAACAACAAGAACACAAGAACTAGCGCACCTAACACTAAAGCATTAGAAACACCCTCACCTCCTCCTGTACTTGCAGCACCTCCAGCAGGAACTTCAGCAACAACAGGTGCAGCTTTTGGCTGACTTGTATACGCAAGGATGTTATCGATATCCTCATCAGACAGTCCCGGGAAAGCCGTCATGACAGCTTTGTTATTTTCTTCAAATAATCTCACTGCAGTTGCATCACCTGAAGCAATAAGAGCCGAACTATTTCGAATCCAGCTGTACAACCAATCACGGTCAAACTTATCGGCCACACCTCTTAAGGCAGGACCAACCGCTTTTTTGTCCATCTTGTGACAGGCAGCACAGTTTGCCTTAAATAATGATTCACCCGCAGCAACATCACCTCCAGCATCAGCCGGCGCATCCGCAGAAGTAGCTTCCGCTTCATCTTGAGAATACGAGGTAGTTGAAAAAGTTAGTGTAAGCACTAACAATAGAAGTGGCAATTTTGATCGTAGATGTATAAAATTCACCTTTTTCATACTAATGGTTAAATTATTGTCGATAGTTTGGCACAGAATTAGTTAGGTTATGTTTTAACAGAATTACTCTTTCCGTACCGCAAATAAAGGAGCAAAAATACATTATTAAGTCGATTTTGGAAATGCAAACAAAGTGTTAACCATTAATTTATATTAGTTCTAAATAATAAATTTGCGCTTCACTCAGTTATTAAGTTTTACATTTGCATTAAAGATATAATTATATGAAATCAACAACTTCTCACAAGATTTTTATAGCCAGCATTTTACTGATTTTAATATCAGCTAATAGCTATTCACAGAGCGCAACGCTTCAGGTAAATCAGGATCCAAAAATCACACAATTGTTAGATTTGAAAAAGAGTCTTGAAAAAGACAATAAGCTAACAGATGGCTACACCATACAACTTTATTACGGTGAATTGGATAAAGCCAACCAAATACTACGAAAATACAAGGGTAGTTTTAGCAATTGGCCTGCTTCTATTGAATACGAAACCCCGAACTACAAAGTATGGGCTGGAAGTTTTGATACCCGTATAGAAGCGGAAAGAGCTTTACTTAAAATACAACAAAGCTTTAGTTCTGCTTTTATCTTAAAGCCAGAAAGAAGAAAGTAACTTTACACTTCCAATTACTCCAGTCTAGAAAACGAAATTTTATCCATTTTTCTAGACTTCTCAATTTCCATCGATTTATTTTTAAACCAATTTATCATGCAGTAATAGCCGAAAATACTAGCTTACTCATAATGAAATATTATTAAGTTGGGGTTCGTCAAATAGGTTTTTGAAGTTACGGTGAAAGCTAATCCTAGCATCGTTTACACAACCTTTCATAGCATTTGGATAAAACAATATAAGTTGGTTACCTGGAATAAACTACCAAGAAAAACCCAGGCCATTTATATCATAATCTTTTGTTAGGAGACATACTTGGTCATTATATCTATGCTCGCAATTTATTTTACCCAAACCAGCAGTATCTTCCTCCTTAAATTTTGTCACTCCCTCCATTGCCCAACTTCCTTCTAGGTAAGTAAATAAATTAATTGTTTTTGCTTAAGTAGTTTTTAGGATAATAATATCCTCCCGCGGAATAGTCTCGGTAGTTTGTAATCTAGTCAAGACGCCAATAACAAAAATCGAAATATATAGACCTTTTTGAGCGACAGTTTCATTCGGATGGTTGGTTTACTAATAGACTTTTAAATAATGCAATTGCCAAACTATTATTTAAGAAATAGTTAAAGTATACAAATCTGAAAAAAGGGAAAATCCCCAGCATAATACAGGGAATAACCTATTTTAATTTTGAAGATTTTTGCATAATTTTAAGAAACTAATTAACTTTAATCCTCAAATTATCACATTACAAACCACAAATATTAAAAGCACCAATTCTTTTACTGTTTTTATTTTATTCTTTTTTCCTATTTGCTCAGAATAAACAAGATTATTATGTTGCCCAGGATGCCAGTTCTGCCTATTTAATGATAACAAGTACTAGCAACGGCACCAGCAACAATTATATTATAGATACTACTACAAATAGTGTTACAATAGACGTTTCTACCTATCCAAGCGGCACTTACAATATAGCATTGGTTTGCGATGGCCAAATACAAGATTCGAAAAACCTTTTAAAACAATAGATTATGAAAAAGACATTTTTATTATTTATTATGTGTGCTATATGTTCAACCAACTTTGCTCAAGATATAAGATTGTTTAAAAATCAATGGTTCTTATATTCTCTAGAGATTGAGGGAGTAAATCACCCCGTTCCGCAAAATAACGAAGTAGGTGATGTAGAGTTGAACGTTATGGAACTATTATTTACAACAGAGTTTTGTGATTTTCTTATTCAAGGAGACGAGATAACTATTTCCAACACCGAGATAATAATACCAAATTTTATTATTACCGGCTTAATTAGTTGTGAAATTCAAGAAAACATTGATTATATTGATTTATATTTCTTCCAATTCTTCAACGTTGAATTTGAAAATAGAATTTTTGAGTATGCTATTGACACAGACGGTAGTGGATTTGCACTAACCATCACTAACCAAGAAGGCTACAAAGCATATTATGGCAGTGTACCTCTAGGAGTTTCTAAGTTTAAAACCGCAGGGTTAACGATATATCCGAATCCCACTAATGAATTGTTAGTGATAAAAGCATTAAATGGAACAGGCAAATTTAAAATCCAAATTTATTCAACGGAAGGAAAACTTCTAAAATCACAAAATTTACATTCAAATGGTCAATCATCAATAAATGTCTCAAACCTTTCCAGCGGTATCCATTTTTTTTAAATATTGAAGATGAAGAAGGGAATACTGAAACAAAAAAGTTCCTTATAGAGTAAACTGTTAATTATACCTACAAGGAGATTGCTTAGTGCCTCGCAATGACACCTTTCAGGATACTTAGGATTTAAAATAGTTTAAACAAAAAAAACGCTCTGGAAAGTTAATTTTCAGAGCGTTTTAAATATTTATAGAAACTAGTAATTACTTCAACTTCTTTTTCACTGCTACTTCTTGGAAAGCTTCAATAATATCGTTTTCTCTAATATCGTTGTAGTTTTTAATTTGAATACCACAGTCGTACCCTTTAGATACTTCTTTCACATCGTCTTTGAAACGTTTTAAAGAAGCTAGTTCACCTGTGTAAACCACAACACCTTCACGAATCAATCGAATACCCGAGTTTCTAAAGATTTTACCTGTAAGCACCATACAACCTGCAATGGTTCCCACTTTCGATATTTTGAATGTTTCACGAATTTCGGCTGTACCAGTAATCTCTTCTTTCATCTCTGGAGATAGCATTCCTTCCATCGCATCCTTTACGTCGCCAATTGCATCGTAAATGATAGAGTATGTACGGATATCTATTTCCTCCTTATCAGCTATCTGACGCGCATTACCCATTGGACGCACGTTAAATCCAATTATAATTGCATCGGAAGCAGAAGCTAACAACACATCGCTTTCGGTAATTGGCCCAACAGCTTTATGGATTATATTAACCTGAATTTCTTCAGTAGATAGTTTTTGGAATGAATCTGTCAATGCTTCCACCGAACCATCAACATCACCCTTAAGGATAATATTAAGTTCTTTAAAGTCTCCAAGAGCAATACGTCTTCCAATTTCATCAAGTGTAATGTGACGTTGTGTTCTTACCGACTGCTCACGTTGTAATTGGGTACGTTTAGTAGCGATAGATTTTGCTTCACGTTCATCTTCAAACACATTAAACTTATCACCCGCTTGAGGCGCTCCATCTAAACCTAGTACGGATACTGGAGTTGACGGACCTGCTTCCTGAACATTTTTACCACGTTCATCTTGCATAGCTTTAACTTTACCACTATGCTGACCAGCTAGTAAGTAGTCTCCTACCTTTAATGTACCTCCTTGCACTAGAACCGTTGAAACATAACCACGACCTTTGTCAAGGAATGCCTCTACTACAGTACCATCTGCTTGGCGGTTTGGATTTGCTTTAAGCTCTAATAATTCAGCTTCAAGCAATACTTTTTCTAGTAATTCTTTAACACCAACTCCTGTTTTAGCAGAAATATCGTGTGATTGTATTTTTCCACCCCAATCTTCAACCAATAGGTTCATTTGAGCTAGTCGTTCTTTAATCCTTTCTGGATTAGCAGTAGGCTTATCTATTTTGTTTATCGCGAAAACTATTGGCACACCCGCAGCTTGTGCGTGACTTATTGCCTCCTTAGTTTGTGGCATAATATCATCATCTGCCGCTACAACAATAATTGCAATATCAGTTACTTGAGCACCACGAGCACGCATCGCTGTAAACGCTTCGTGACCAGGAGTATCAAGGAAAGCCAGTTTTTGACCTCCATCAAGCTCTACGGCGTACGCACCAATATGCTGCGTAATACCTCCAGACTCACCTGCAATTACATTTTCCTTACGTATGTTATCTAGCAATGACGTCTTACCGTGATCAACGTGACCCATTACTGTTACAATCGGAGCTCTTGGCAATAAATCTTCAGGAGCATCCACGTTGCGCTCTATAGACTCTTCAATATCTGCAGTTACAAATTCAACGTCGTATCCAAATTCATCTGCCACTATACTTAGTGTTTCTGCATCTAGACGTTGATTCATCGTTACCATCATTCCCAAACTCATACAAGCTGAGATAATTTTGGTAACAGGAACATCCATCATAGTTGCCATTTCACTAGCAGTTACAAACTCAGTAACCTTAAGAAGCTTACTTTCTGCTTCTTGTTGCGCCATTTCATCCTCAGTTTTCTGACGGTGGAAATCTCGTTTTTCACGACGGTACTTAGCACCCTTCCCTTTAGAAGACTTCCCTTGAAGTTTTTCTAAAGTTTCGCGCACTTGTTTTTGTACTTCTTCTTCGCTAGGCTCTTCTTTAGGAGTATTTGGACGCGGCTTTCTGCCTTTTCCACGATTATCTCTAAAGTTTCCACCTCCGGCAGTTTTAGGAGTTTCTTTACTTATACGACGACGCTTACCTTTTTTGTCTTTGTTAGCGTCGGTCTTAGGATCTTTTTTCTTTTCAGGTTTTTTAAATTGAGAAAGATCAATTTTTTGACCTGTAAAGTTTGGACCTTCTAGTTTGCGGTATTTTGTAGTTACCGTATCCGAATCTTTTTTTGAAGGCTCCTCTTTGGCTTCTTCTTTAGATTCAACCTTAGGCTCGACTTTCGGTTCTTCTTTAATTTCTTTTTTAGAAACAGGAGATTCAGCAGGCTTTTCTACTTCTTCTTTCTTAGTAGGAGGAGTTGGTTTTGTTTTTGGCTTTTCTTCTACAACCTTTTCTTCTTTAGCCTTTTCTTCTACCTCAGGTTTTTCCTCAACCTTTGGTTTTTCGGCTTTAGGTTTTTCTACTACAACTTCAGGCTTTTCTTGTTTTTCAACCTTTACCTTTTCTTCTTTAGCAGGCTCCACCTCAACTGGCTTTTCAGCAGCTTTAGGCTCTTCTTTTTTAGGTTTCCCTGTAGAAAGATCAATCTTACCTATTTGTTTAGGACCCTCAAGTTTAGCGCCAGCTCTGATTACTCGAGAGGCTTCTTCTTTCTTTTGCTTTTCTTCAAGCTCACGCTCACGCGCTAATCGAAGCTCTTCTTTCTCCTTGCGCTTTTCCTCACCAATTTCCTTGGATTCTACTTTTTTACTTTTGTCGGTTTCAAACTCTTCAAAAAGAACTTCGTATTCATCGCCCGTTATTTTAGTGTTTGGACTTGCGACCACATCGAAACCTTTTGTGCTCAAAAATTCCACGGCACGATCCAACGAGATATTAAATTCACGTAATACCTGACTTAGTCTTTTTTTCTTTACTCCAGCCATAAATGCTTTTTCCTGTTTTTCTTTTTAAAAAATTTGTATAAAAGTAGTCAAAGTTTCAACTACTCTTCAAATTCTTCTTTTAATATATTAATTACATCAAGAATGGTTTCTTCTTCCAAATCGGTTCGTTTAACCAAATCCTTGATATCGTGTTCTAGTACACTCTTAGCTGTATCTAGACCTATTTTATGGAATTCTTCGATGATCCAGCCTTCTATTTCATCTGAGAATTCACGCAACTCTACGTCTTCTTCTGCGCCTTCACGAAGCACATCTATTTCATAACCTGTTAATTGACCTGCAAGGCGAATGTTATGCCCTCCACGACCAATTGCTTTACTCACTTCTTCAGGACGAAGAATTACTTCAGCTCGCTTAGTCTCTTCATTTATTTTAATTGAAGTTACTTTTGCTGGGCTTAATGCACGAGTAATATATAGGTTAATATTACTTGTATAATTTATAACATCGATATTTTCGTTTCCAAGTTCACGTACAATACCGTGTATTCTTGAACCTTTCATACCAACACAAGCTCCTACAGGATCAATACGATCATCGTATGAATCTACAGCAACTTTTGCTTTTTCACCAGGAATACGAACTACTTTTTTAACAGTAATTAAACCGTCAAATACTTCTGGAATTTCTTGTTCGAATAATTTTTCAAGGAAAATTGGGTTTGCGCGCGACATAATAATTGTCGGTTTATTTCCTTTTAAATCAACGCTTTCAATAATTCCACGAACGTTATCTCCTTTTCTGAAAAAGTCTGAAGGAATTTGTTTATCCTTTGGAAGGATAACTTCATTCCCTTCATCGTCTAACAATATAACGGCACGGTGACGAATGTGATGAACCTCAGCAGTGTAAATTTCTCCTTCAAGATCTTTAAATTGCTTATAGATGATAGTATTATCGTGCTCGTGAATTTTTGAAATAAGGTTTTGACGCAATGCCAAAATAGAACGACGCCCTAGGTCGATTAACTTTACTTCTTCCGAAACATCCTCTCCAATCTCAAAATCCGGCTCAATTTTTTGTGCTTCGCTTAAAGAAATCTCTTCGTTTGGATCCTCTACTTCTCCATCTGCAACCACAACACGGTTTCTCCAAATCTCCAAATCCCCTTTATCAGGGTTTACAATTATATCAAAGTTATCGTCACTTCCATATTTCTTTTTCAGTGCATTTCTGAAAACGTCTTCAAGTATCGCCATAAGCGTTACTCTATCTATTTGCTTATCATCTTTAAACTCTGAAAAAGAATCGATTAGTGCTAAGTTTTCCATATCAATTCTATTAAAATGTTATCATCACTTTTGCTTCCATAATATCTTCATAAGGCAGTGTTGCCTCTTTTTGAACGGTAACTTTCCCCTTTCCTACTGGTTTAGGCTCTCGCACAGACCACTTCAAGGTACAACTTTCTTCGTTCGCAGCGATTAATTCGCCTTCAATTTTTTCTTCGTTTTTAGTTTTTATTTTAAGCGTTCTTCCTAAGTTCTTTTTATACTGCCTAGGTAAAGTCAATGGTTCTGAAACACCCGATGACATTACTTCTAAAGAGAAATCATATTCCTCACGGTCCAAATTATGTTCAATTTGTCGGCTAACAGCTATACAATCTTCAACCGTAACGCCTTTATCGCCGTCAAGGATGACCCGTATTTGGTTATCTTCAGTAATATTTAGGTCGATCAAAAACAGAGATTGGTTTTCTGCTAAAGCAGTTTCTAGTAGTTGTGCTACTTTTTCTCGCATCGTTTTTTAGCTATAAAAAGAGGGGACTTTTAGTCCCCTCAGATATTTTCGTATCAAAATCGGTGCAAATATACTATAATTTTTTAATATTATAAAAATCAAGGGTAACCGATTTATTTTTGTAAATTATCATCGCTTAAAAATTAATCCCAAATCTATTTATGAAACGTATTTTAGTTCCCACAGATTTTTCCGAACAAGCTGAAAACGCCCTTAAAGTAGCTATAAAATTAGCTAAAAAGCACCATAGTGAAGTTTACGTTTTGCACTCTTTGGAAATTCCAATGCAATACGCTACTGCTAAAGATTCTGGCAGCCTTCCCGAATCGTTGTATTTTATAAAACTTACTGAAAAACGCTTTAACGACCTTAGAAACAGCGAATTCCTTGAGGGAATTACGATAAACGAGACAATTGGTCACAACGAAATTTTTGAAGATATTAATGAAGCTTGTAAGAATTATGACATAGATCTTATAGTTATGGGATCTAATGGTGCTAGTGGATTTAAAGAAATGTTTGTAGGAAGTAATACAGAAAAAGTTGTTCGCACCGCCGAAGTTCCAGTATTGGTGATAAAAAATAATCATTCGGAATTTAATGTGGAAGATTTTGTATTTGCAACTGATTTTTCTGAAAATTCACGCGGTACATTGATTAAAGCTTATGATTTCGCTAAAAAAATTGACGCAAAACTACATTTGCTATACGTGAACACGCCTGCAGGTTTTAAAACTTCTGGCCAAGCTCAGAAATTAATGGAGGATTTTGTAGATGGTATAGGAATTGAAAATTACTCTCTAAACATCTATAACGACACTACCGTGGAAAAAGGAATACTAAATTTCACAAAATTTATAAATGGTGAATTAATTGGAATGGCCACTCACGGACGCAAAGGTATTTCACACTTTTTTAATGGAAGTATCAGTGAGGATATGGTAAACCATGCTAATATGCCAGTAATTACATTTAAGAAATAAAGAAATACCTACTTATTTTTTTGAAGCCTGTGATCTATCAAGTCCACAGGCTTTCTACTTAAAGGTGGAAACCTTAGTGCTTGAATCTCTTCAGATGAGGCATATTCTAACTTAGGCGCTACTCGTAATTTTGCTCTAAAATGATCTTTGATATCTAAAAGAAGCTCTTCGGAAATATTATCGGATGCAATCTTTATTAAAATTTCATCGGTACCTAATTCATTGTGAAACACTTCAATAACGTAGCTTTCAACTTCTGAAAAGTTATTTAAAATATTATACATCGCCGGCGGATACAAGGTAGTTCCCTTATATTTAATCATTTGCTTTTTACGCCCAACAACCGGCCCTAAGCGCATGGTATTACGCCCACACTTGCACTTTTCATCATTTGCTTGAACCATATCACCTGTTTTAAAACGCAATAACGGCATCGCTTCAACACCTAATGTGGTAATTGTAAGTTCGCCCACTTCACGATTTTTTACCGGATTATTATTTTCATCCAAAATTTCAGCAATAATCAATTCCGGATGGTGATGACCGCCAACGTGATATTCACATTCATTAAATGCTGTACTCATTTCGGTAGAAGCATAAGTTGAAAACAACTCAATATCCCAATCTTTTTTAATTTTTTTTGACAGTATATTCAAAGAAAAATCTTGATCGCGAATAGGTTCACCAATGCATATAGCTGCTTTAACACCTGTATTTTTTAAATCTATATTATGCTGTTTGGCATATTCTATAAGTTTTAAAAGAAACGAAGGCACTGTAATTAAGTAAGTAGGATTAAATTTTAAAATTGAATCCCATTGTAGCTCAGGAATCCCAGATCCAACTCGAATGATTCCCGCTCCCAATTTTCGAGCACCTAAAAAGTAAGCCAACCCTGCCATAAACCTGCGGTCGATAGTGGTCATCAACTGCATCACATCGGTCTTCTTAACTCCTGCACACTCAAATGAAATCGCTTCGTTATAGGCTAAGCGATTTAAATCGTTATCGGTAAGTGCAAATATTACAGGGTCACCCAAAGTTCCAGAGGTTGTAACATAGTCTATAATCTCAGCTCTTGGTACACATATAAAATCATCATTGTAACGCTGCAGAAAATCTTTAGTAGTAACAGGAATTTTATAAAGGTCTTCGAGCTTCTTTATTTCTGAAACATTAATATTGTTTTCCTTAAAAAAGCGCTTGTAAAATGGAGATTTCTTATTTAGATATTCTAGCGTGTCTTTAAGCTTCTCTTCTTGAAAGACTTTTATTTCTTCTTTGGATGCTTTTTCTATTTTTGGAATCATTTACTGTTCTTTTTGGAAGCAAGACTTTAAGGCTTACTAAACACCACGCCTTTTTAATTCTGTTAGTTTAATTTCCGAAGATATTTTTTAATTGTCTGTCTATCGGTAACTGTTGTTATTTCTTTGGTCAACGCTTTTTCAAAAGCAAGTTTTGCGGCGGCGTCATATTTTTTTCCAAAGTAATACTTTCCTATTAAATAATAGGCTTTCCAATACTCTGGGTTTTTTTGTTGTAAAGTTAAAATTGTTTCCTGGGAAAGTGTATCTTTTTTCGAAATAGCTTTTTCAACTTTCCGCTCCAAAACTCGGTATTCTTGGTAGTCTTTAAATTCTTTTGAATGTATAAACTTATCTTCAGGAATATTCCCATTCCCGTTTGAAACGGAAGTAATTGCTGGATTGTCTTCCCTATTCATAAAAATCTCGTTTAAATCGTATTCCACAAATTCACCCAATTGATAGGGATTTGAAGAAACCCATACTTTTTTACTTTCAGGTTTAAAAACAATCCCGTGATGGGCCAAAAGTTGGTTTAAGGCTTTTTCATTTCCAAAACCTATTTCTTTGTTACCTAACCCCTTTTTATTTCGAAGAATGGAAACCGCATCTTTAACATCAATTTTTTCTTTTTCTGAAATCAGTTCTAGCATTCTTTCAAAACGGTACATAGAATGACTCTCTTCTATCCATTTTATATTGCGTTCGTCATTTTGATATTCTTCACTTTGAAAGTGATTACTGCATATAAGTTTATTGGTGTTTTCTACTTCATAAACACCAAAATTATCCGGTGAAACTTCAATAACAATTGCTTTTTTATCCTTAGCACTGCCAATAAAAATAGCTTCAGATACAAATACTTCACGCTTTTTTGCAATAGCAATTGCCTCATCTATAGTAGATGCATATTGAAGAATTTCGCGTGTTACTATAGATATTGGTGTTTTAGCAACTAATGGAATTTTAGATTTTCCGGCATTTATAGTAACCGTTAAACCTTGCTCGTTCATTCCAGAAACAACGCCTATCATTCCGCCCCAAGTTACCGACATAAACTTGTGCCCTTTTGAAGGGTTTACAAAAGAGATTATTTTCTCCTTCGCAAAATCATCTCCAGCATAAAAATCAAAATTTCTTCCAATTAGCAGGTCATTATCGACTGTTTTATCTCCCCAAACAGCGAAAGATGAACAACCAACCAGCATTAAATCTTGCATTGCATGGCCTATATCGTGAGCGCCGTGCAAGTATAGTATTCGCAAATAAGGCTCGCCAATTTCACTGAAATTTGATGATGAATATTGTGAAAGACCATAAATTTCGGTTTTATATTCCTCAGGGATATGTTGATACATTTGGCGATTGTACCAAGCCAAAAACTTACGAAGTAAGAATTGTTGAAACTTTGAAGGGATTATATCTTCCACCATATTGAAGATATAGGCCTCCTGTCTTTGAAGTTGTTTCTGCGTAAGGCTTCCAGTTATTTCCCCAATTTGTAAGGGATTTCCTTCTACATATAACTCCCACAGACCTTGTTTGTTTTTTAAGAAGAAGTTATTTCCAGCTATAAAAGTAGAATCGTTGATTTTAATTTTTTCAGGAATTGAAGAATTGTAGCCACTAACATCAGGTCTATTATTAATAGATTTTGACACTCCACACGAATTCAAAAGAAATATTAACAACGCAAATGCAAGTAACTTTCCTGAAATCTTCATCCTTATAAATTTTGATTATTCAGCTTGGCTACCCTATTATTTGTTTTCTTATAAGTACGATTTTCTTTATAATCAATCCACTTCTGCCCAAATGATTTACGCATTATATTTTCGAAATGTCGCATAAAGAATACGTTGTAAAGCATATTCCCAAAACGCCCTAAATGCCGTGGAAAAGCCCGAAGTGTCATAGAAAAACCTCCATTTAGATATTTTATATAGTGCCAGTAGCCGCTTGGCATATAAAGCGCATCACCGTGTTCCATTGTCGCGTGAATTCCTTCAACATATTTTAACGCAGGATACTTTTCAAAATCGGGATTATCTAAATCTATGGTTTCTAAATTATGTACTGCAAATGGAATTTTATATAAATACTTAGTTTGCTCGGGAGAGAAAAGCAAAACACTCTTAGTCCCCTGAAAATGGAAATGCACTAAATCTGCTAAGTCCATGTCGTAATGTGGTAACACCTTAGACCCTTCACCTCCAAAGAATAGTACCGGAAGACGTTTAAAAAACTTTAAACCAATATTGGGGTATTCAAAATCTTTTAGAAGTTCTGGCAACTTCACCTTAAGATCGTAGAAGAAAATTCGTAAATCGGTAGGTTTGGATTTTATAAGATCGATATAGTCAGACATTTTCATTTCAGTAGCAGGCTCGGCCGAGTTCTGCTTCCCTTTTGTAGGCTCATTATTATAAAGCGGAACCAGTTGATCTCCAGCGTGTTTTTGAATATAGTCCAAGTTCCACATTTTAAATGCCTTCCAATCTTTTGTGAGTCCTTCAATTAAAACAGGCTTTTGAGGTTTGTAATATTTCTCAATAAACTCTTCCTTAGAAATATTCCGAACCCTTTCAATAGGTTTTGATTTGATTTGTGACATCTCTAAACTCTTTAAGTTATCCTTTCCGTATTTGAAGCTTCTAAAATTTTATTTAAAAGGTATTCCCCTCCTAATATTTCCGAACAAGTTACTACTCCACTAATTGTAACGCCTAAAATCCCGTGCATATTTAAACTTTGCCCAGTAAAATAAAGGTTATTGATTTTAGTTCGTGGAGACACGAAAGATTTTAATGGACTATTAGCGTCTTTAACAAAGCCATACATCGATCCTTTACTACACCCAATATAATCACGGTAAGATAAAGGGGTTGAAGCGTAAACTGCTTCTATACAATCTCGTATGTTGGGGAATTTTTTCTCTAACTCCTGAATAACTACCTCAGCCTTTTGTTCCTTAAACTCTTCATAGGTTTGCCCTCTCTCATTTTTATCGGCGGCTGTGTTGAAAGTATTTATCCAAGGTTCCATTTCTTCAAAATGCATATAAGTCATAACCGTTAAGTTATCCCCATACTCATCTTCATCCTTCTTAATTCCCATAGAAACCATATACACTTCAGGCCAACTTTCTTCAGTATACTTATGTGCATCCCAAATAGCTTTATAGTCTTTAAAATGATAGTAATTATGGTTTAAGTATTTAAAACTATTGGGTTTCAATACTAAATAAAGACTAAAAGCAGCAATTGTACTTTCAATATTTTCAATACGTTTGGTATAGGATTTTCTAAAATGATTTTTACCAATCATCTGCAGGGTCATCTTAGGGTCTATATTAGAAATAAATATATCGCCTTTTATTGCCTTCCCATTTGCAAGTTCGACTGCTGACACCTGTCCATCCTCTGTAACAAACTTTGTTACTTCGTGGCGTTTATATGCCTTTCCTCCATTTTCACGTAGCCTAGCAAGCAGTGCCTTGGTTATTTGACTTCCACCATTTATACAACGATACGAGCTTTCTATATAAGAGTTTACTGACAATGCGTGCATATACAAAGGAGTGCGTTCCCCCTCACCAGCATATAGCAAATTACTTCCTCCTAATACAGCTCGAAGTTTTTTATTATCTGTAATAGAATCTATAAAGTCTTTTATTTTCACTTCAAAAAGTGAAGTGTTTTCATAATATGGTTTTCCAAGTTTAAGTCTGTAAAGCGGAAAGAAATCGCAAGTTTCCTTCATTTTATTGCAATAAGCATCTATTGCCTTTTCTTCTTCAGGAAATTCCTCAAGGAGCGTTTTTTTAAATCTTTCGTAACCTTGTGCGTATTTGTACTCCTTTGGGTCATTGTCAAAAGTGATTCTATCAAAACCATCTTCGTCCATTTTCTTTAGTGTAATATCGTCAAGAATACCTAAATACTTAAAGTACCTATTCAAATTTTGTCCTTCCGAAAGTCCTCCTATATAATGAACCCCTGTATCAAAAATGGTTTTATTACGTGAAAAGGTTTGTAGATTCCCACCAAATTGTTGGTTCTTTTCGAGCACACAAACACTATACCCTTCTTTGGCTAGTATAATTGCCGATACCAGCCCTCCTAGGCCGCTACCAATAATTACTACATCGTATTTCTCAGTCATTCTGCTGTGGTTCTCGATAGATTAAAAATACTAATATTCGTGTTTTGATATACTCTTTGATAGTCTAATGTAACAATATTTTCCTTCTCAACAAGGGATACATCTTTCAGAAAGACAATGGTTTTCACAGAAATTTGCGGTAAAATGTCTATTACTTCAGCAAGGTGTTTTTCAGAAGAAATTACTAGCATTTCAACATCTGCGTTCAATACAGCTGAGATAGAAGATTTAAAATAGACCTTACTGTATTTATTAGTTATATAACTATTTTGAAGTATTGCTCTTTTATCTGAATCTTCAATGTAGCTGAAAATTTTTCTATCTGGCCCATCGAGATTTAAAAGAAAGTCGAGTTGCCCAAGATCATCTGAAATATGTGCAATATTCCCACGCTTTTCAATGTTTCTTAGGGTTTCGAAATACGGCGCAGCATTTTCTTTTAAATCCTTCTTTACAGCCTTATAAACTGAATCTCCCTTATATCGATATTCTTCTAAAACAATATTGTGAAAATATTTTACACCTTCAATTTCGTTTCTAATTTTTAAAAACTCATCTCTAAAATACGCGCCTATTTGTTTTGCTTGTTGCCTATGAGTTTCTCCATAAGAAGTGTCTTCGACTTTTATACGCGGTAAAATCTTTACAGTAATGCTACCATCTTTAATAATAAAGCTTCCCTTAGGATTTACTTCGCTATTTCCGTGAATTAGTACCGGTAGAATATCCAAATTGAATTGGTTTGCCAAATAAAAAGCACCTTTGTGAAAACGCTTAATTTTATTGGAGTCACTTCTAGTGCCTTCTGGAAAAGCCATCAACGAATATCCTTCCTCAATTTTCTTTTTTAAGGGCTCTAAGCTATTTTCAATTCCACTTGATACAGGGTAGAAATCTGCTTTTTGCACTGCTTTCCCAAATATTGGAGAATTATAAACCCAATCGTTTACCAAGAAACAGATTTTTGGATTCAACATCCCCACCGCCAAAATATCTAGAAAGGAAGTGTGATTGGCTATAATTACCGCAGGTTTTGAAAAATCCTCACCCGATTCATTGATTATAGTTTTCTTCACAAAGGGATTGGTGTATAATACCGATTTAAAGAATTTCGATATTATCTTATGAAACCATCCCATAGATGTTTTCTTACTGATTGGTAAGATTGGCATTAAGGTTACACTGTAGATTGAAAGCAATATTCCTCCTAATCCGAAATAACTAAACGACAGTATAGAATGCACAAACATCCTAGGAGTTATAGGGCGTTTTTTTGAGCTGCCAATAAAAAGTTTAAACAATAACGGTTGCACTGTGAAAGCTGTAAACATTGCCGAAAATATTCCAATGATCGAGACTATAGATATTGAATACAATGCCGGATGTTTAGCAAAAATTAGAACTCCAACTCCAAGAATCGTGGTTAAAACCGACAGTATTATTGATGTTCTATTGGTTACCATTACTTTTTCACCCGTGGCAAGCTCTTTCAATAAGCCTTTAGTCATAAAAATGCTATAATCGATTCCCAATCCAAAAATGAAAGTGGAAATTATAATATTGAAAATATTGAATTGAATATTGAGCAATCCCATTACCCCTAAGGTTAGAAACCAGGTTAGGAAAATTGGGGTTGCAGTAACCAAAGTGAGAGAGAAACTTCGGAAGAATAAAAACAGTATTAATAAAACCGCCAGCAAGCAATACCCAATCAGGCTGTTGAAATCGTTTTTAAGATTTCCTAAGAAGGTTTCATTCATTTCCTGCCTATCAATAACATAGGTATTCGGGATTTTCTTAAACCTATCTTTTATGTCAGAAACATCTACATCCTCTAGTTTAACTAGAGTTGTAATTGTTGTAAATCCAGCTTCTGTAGTGATATAATCCTCTAGAATAATCGATGGAATTTGCTGATAATCCTCAGGCTTTAAAGTGTTGAAGTCTTTATTCAGAAAATTGTAAAACTTACTAAAAGTTGAAGGTTTAAAACCAAGTTCTTCCCCACTGTCAATAAGATTATTTGCCGTACTATCCTTTCGAGATTCACTCCAAAACTGTTGCCAAACAGATATTTTATTTCTTTGGTCACGTTGTGAATGTACTAAAGCTCCAATAGAACTAAAACTGCTTATTTTATCATCTTCTTTAAGTAATTCTAAAGTTGCGTGAATTGAATCGTTTAGCTGAAGCGTACTTTCTACAGATTTCCCATAAGTCGCTAAGTAGACCGATTTTGAGGAAATATCTGTCAACTCATCCAAATGCTGCATTGCAGCTTTCAACGCTTCAGGCTCATAATTTAATTTTGAAATATCTTTATCAAATTCAACCTTATTGAAGGTGAACAGACTTACCGCTAAAACCGCTCCTAGACCTATTAACAACCATTTATTTCTATGGTAGGAATAATCGGCGATTTTATCCAACACATTAACTTGCTGCTTTTGCGAAAGTGGATTTTTGTAAACTAATGGAATAAATAAAAGTGCAAAAACCGAAGCACCCAAAACACTTACTGCAGCAAACATCCCTAAATCCTGTAAGGCTTGAGAATCTAAAAACAACAAGCATAAAAATGCTAACGCCGTTGTTAAACTGCTCATCAATATTGGTTCTGCAACATCTTTATATAAACTTTCTACCGTTTCGTTATTGCGGATATGGGTGAGTATATGAAGTGAATAATCCAATGTCACCCCCAGCAAAACTGAACCTATCCCTAGTGAAATTGCAGAGATATTGTCTCGAACTAAATACAATAGTGCAACTGCTAAAAGTCCACCGAAAAGCGTTGGTACAAATAAAATTATGGGAACATATATCTTTCGGTAAAAGAATATAAAAACTAGAACCAATAACGAAAAGGCGATACCTACGGTAAACTGTATATCACTTTTAATTTGCTGGGCATTGGCAACTGCAATTAACGCAGCTCCAAAATATTCACTTTTTACTTTTCCTGAATATTTAAGATCTAAAGATTTTTGTAGCGCATATAGTTTTTCGGCAAACTTGCTGTTTTCAGAAGTCTCACTACTTGCATATTGCGGAGTGATAAAAAGAAGAAGATTTTTTTCATCTTTACTTACTAAAAACCCGTCTTTCAATACAAATTCGTCTGTGACACCAAGCTGTCTAAGCTTTTTTAAGGCGATAAGTGAAAGCCCCAAAGGGTCTTTTAGAATAATATCTTTCGTTACTATTCCAGAAGGGGAGATAAGTGTTTTGTAATTCGCTGCTGTTATAGCCGAAACACTATCTTTTTCAAGTTTATTGGCAATGGTTTTATAATCATCTTTATCAAGAAATAAAGGCAAATTTTCGTACACAAAATTCATAGTACGAAGTAAATCGTCATCGTTTACTTTCCCTCTAATATTTTTGATGTATTGAGATGAGTGAGTTTGTAAGCTATCGATAAATTCTGAAGCGTAATCGGTAAGTTCTTCAACGGCTACATCTTCATTTTTCTGAAGGGTGACAATAATTTTATCAGTAAAATTTACTGATTTTAATACTTTCTGAAGGTTTTTAGACTCTCCTTCTACAGGTATTAATTTAGAAATATCTTCTTCAAATTGAATTTTGGTAACAAGGAACACCAAACCTGAGAGCAACAATAAAAAAATAATTGCGCTTCGGGATTTATTATTTTGAAGAAATTGATATGCCTTAAAAAACCATTTACCCATTCTTAAAAATCTTTTTACGCTCAAACAACGTTAAGACTAAGTATCCTGCAAGTCCGCAGAAAATTGCTGCAGAAATTGAAAGAGCCAAACTGCCAACAATATAAGATTTTAAATATTTCACTAGCTCTAAACTGGGATCTATTTCATTAAATGAAAGGACAAAGTTTTCACCTAAAAGCCAACTCCCAAGTTTTAAACTGAAATAAAGAATAAAAGGAATAAATGGAGGCAAGCTTACATTAGAAAAAGCAAATGCAATTACCTTATTTAGCTTCAAAAGAATTGCCAAAAATATAACGGATACAGTATGAAAACCCCAAATTGGAGACAAGCCTATAAACACTCCTAAAGCGATTGAAAAAGCTTTCTTTTCGGCAGAATCATCGCTTTGAAGTAGGTCTTCCATCAAGAACCTTTTAAGTCCTTTTTTTTTTAGTTTCCTAAAGAGATCTCGTGGTTTAATATATAGGAAGGTAACAAGTACAAGCCAAGTGTTTAAGATACTAATTCGTGTAAAATCTTTAAACGGACGAAAATGTGATACTCTATTTTCCAACTCATAGTGAATTTGAATTGGAATGTTCTTCACTTCTATCCCACTCCAGGCAGATTTGACTATGGCTTCAATTTCAAATTCAAACTTATTGGTGTAAAAGCTTAAGCCTTTCATTGCGTAAAGCGGATATAACCTAAAGCCAGACTGGGTGTCTTTTAAGCGAATTCCCGTTTCTACCCAAAACCAAAAATTTGAAAACTTGTTTCCAAAACTACTTTTCTTAGGTACTCCCGTTTGCCCCATATTTCGTGCGCCGATAAGGAGTAGCTTTTTATTTTCTGACTTTTCTAAAGCTTCTGTAAAAACTGGAATATCTTCTGGAAAATGTTGACCATCACTATCAATGGTAATGGCGTAATGGTAACCCAAACTTTCAGCGTGTGCAAAGCCTTGTCGCAGCGCATTCCCCTTTCCTTTATTTTGTGCAAGGTTAATTAACTCCAATTGCGGAAACTTTAGCAATATTTCTGAAGTTGAATCTGTGGAACCATCATTCACCACAATTACATTTTCAGTGTAAACCAAAACACCTTCAATTACCTGTTGCAAGGTCTTGTGATTATTATAAGTAGGAATAATCACGCAACACTTCAGGGAATTAAATTTATCTGAATGTAGTTTTTGGCTCATTATGAAGTTTTATTCTTAGTGTCCTCTGTGTCTTTGCGGTGTGTAACTACCACTGAGGAATAGAGCACGCAACAAATATAAGTTATTGCAGTTGAAGTAATGGTTTTGCTTAGTTTAATTCAACCCTAACTTTTCAGTTTCATTAAAACTATTAGAGTTTAAAACAAAATCTTTTACAATGGTTTTTAAAGTCTTAGAAGGTATAGTTCCGTAATTCTTTAAAATAAAATTTTTATCAGCCTCAATATTTTTGTGATACCCTAAGAATTTAGGCGAATTTTCTTGAACTGATAAACGGATGTATCTAATTTCGGTATTCTGCGAATCTAACTTTATAGCAGATTCAAGTAAAGAAACGCCTTCTTTAAAAAAATCTTTCTTATCGCGTTTATTTTTTGAAAACTTGGCTTTCAACGTCAATATTGCTCCTTTGTAGGCATGCAATACAGGCTTGGTCGATGTATTTATTTTTGCAAGCTCGCCGTACAATTTCTCGGTTACTTCGGTGCTCTCAACTGCTTTTGGGTATTGAGTACGAATTTCTCCTAAATCTTGGGCGTTTCCAATAAAGGAAATAAAAAAGAATATAATAAATATGTTTTTCATAGTTGTAAATTCTAAATCTAAAAGGTTTTAAAACCTTGTTAGGCTTAGATAAATATTAAATAACTTTAAACGTAGCACTTAACTTAAGAGCTATAGTATCTTCGAAAGATGTAGTGTTTTTCACCTTTACCTCTCCATTTTCTTCAGTAATATCTATGGCAAGCTGCAATTCTGAATTCTTTTCAGGATTGATAATTGCCATAAACTTTATATTGGAAGAAACCGCCAAAAACAATTCCTTTTCTACTGTTTTTTCAGTGAGCTCCTTTATAATCTGAATCATACAAACTCCTGGCATAACTGGATTTCCAGGAAAATGCCCCTTAAAAATATCGTGATTTTTATCTAAGTGTACTTTTGCTAAGATGCCTTTTTCAGTCTTTTCGATAGCAATTATTTTGTATAAACCTTCTATGAGCATATTATTCTTTTTTGAATTTTTCCAAGTCTATCGTTAACTTGAAGTTGTTGTGTTTTATACTTATGATGTCTGCGATTTCTTTTTCAGTTGAAGTAAAATCAACCTCAACTTTTTCTTTTCTTTTAGTTGTATTTATAATTTTTTGAAGCTTTCCAGTTTCTTTTTCAAAAAAGTAATAATTGAATCGTTCCTCGGACTGTGTTTTAAAAACATTATGCACTTCAGAACTAAAAGCTTCCAAAATATCAGATTTTTCGGTTATCAATAATTTGAAATCGTCTCTCAAAATATTAATTATAAAATTTTTATCTAAATCTTCAACAACAAAATTCTTGGTAAACTTATCTCCATCAAACTGAAAGTCTAATAATTTACTTCCAAATTCAGTTGTAAAAACTACTCTGTGATTTTCTAGACCTGTCTTTTTTACAATTAATATTCCACCGAAATTTTTATTGTAAACCTTGATTTTCGCTTTATAAACATAGTCTATTTCTGGATTAGAAAAATATAGATTTTCGACCACTTTATTCAATTTAGCAACCTCATTCAAATCTATTGGTCGCAATCCTTCTGTGGTCTTTAACGAGCAAGAAGTTAAAGAGAAAACAAGGGATAGACTAATTACTGAAAACCGAATCATTAATCTTACTGTTTAAAACTCGATTGCTAAATATAATCCTTGTAAAGTCTTTTGATGGCTCAATCATTTTTACCTCGTGAACCTGTGCATCGTCTTTGTTGAAAAGCAATTCGAAAGAAGCTATATAATTAGCTATTTTTTTGTCTTTAGGCACAAAAACGGCTTTGTAATATTTCGATACTTTATAAAATGAAACCGTAAAATCGGCGTCGTTAAACATATTGCCTTTTACGCTATTTACGATTAACTCGTTTAATTTCTTAAAGAGGTTGCTATTTCCAATATCGACTTTACTTTTAGTGCCTCCATCATTGATAAGCAGCTTATCTTCTTTAAAAATAACGCTGTATTGATAAGGATTTGTGTACTCCCATTTTACCAAATTTGGAGCTTTAAATACCATTTTCCCTGAAGTTTTTACATCATTCGCTAAAAAGTCTAGGTGCTTGAATTGCACAAAATCAGCTTTAATTGAATTTGTGCTTTTTGCAGTAGTGATAACTTTTTGTTTGAAAGCAGAAATTTCAGAAGCACTCATCGCAATTTCTTGTGCTGAAATGCTACCGCCGATTAAAACAAAAACTAGTAAAAAAAGATAATTACGCATATGGTTCTATTTCTAGCAAACGATCTACCGAAACCGACTGCAATTCGTGCGGAGTCAAAGTTAACAATAACTGTTCCAATACGGCAACGGATTTTGAACTGCTATCGTGAAGTAATACAATATCACCTTTTCTCAAGTTGGGAATAATGCGTTTTAAAATCTTTTCTTCCGAAAGATTCGTAGTATCCAAACTGCGCTTACTCCAACCGATAGAGTGATGCCCAGTTTTTTTCAAAGCTTTCTTGATATTCGGATTTGTTACACCAAATGGAGGACGAAATAATTTAATTTCCTTGCCTGTGATTTCTTTCAGAACGGAATCAGATTTTTTTAAATCGGCTATAATTTTTTCAGAAGAAAAAAAACCAAATGAGTTGGAGTGTGAAAATGAGTGATTTCCTATAGTATGTCCATCTGCTATTATTTCACGGACTAAGTCCGGATGCGTTTCAGCATTTTTTCCTATTATGAAAAAAGTAGCTTTTGCGTTGTGTTCTTTTAAAAGTGAAAGAATTTTTGGTGTATAATCTGGATTTGGTCCATCGTCGAAAGTGATGGATATATAGTTTTTTGAAGTTTTATAATTGTGGTTTAATGACTCTAAATGATAATTCCATTTTATTTGAAAAGACCCAATAGCAGTAATTACTATCCAAATAATTACAAATAACACATAAAGCCAAACCGGAACATCACCAAAAAAACCTGTTAGCAGCAATCCAAAAAAGATTACTAAAGCTAAGGCGTTTATGGTGTAGAATTTCAACATTTTTTCAGGAGTACAAGACTGTGGTTTTCACCGCGATATTGGTTGTAACACAGAACAATGTTAGTTTCTGCTGATTCAATATCGTTCAAATTCACTATAGCAGGAATTTGTTGTGTTTTAATAATTTTTGAAGCCAACCAAACCCCGAATGCCGACACTGTATTATTTTCACCAACTAGGTGTTTGTAGTAAACCTGCTTAGTGTTTTTGAAGATGTTTTCAGATAGTTGATTGTAATATCCATCAAAATCTACATCACCATTATTACCAAACACCACAAGATCTAAGTCTTCAGGCTTTAAGTTATTTTCTTCTAAAAAGTTTTTAATTGTTTCAGAAACCTTGTCTTTTTGAAGAGTATTGTATGTTTCAACAGCAAGTAATTCAGCATAACTGCTTTCTTTCCTATCGTTAGAAACCACGAAGAAATTAGCACCTTCACTAAACACAGCACCTTCAGTATTGGAATTTAAAACCTTTGAAATGGTTACTGCTGTAGGTTTAATATGATTGATTACCCGATGAACATTGGTGGTATGTGCGCCTAATTCTTCTACGCCCCCTACTAATATGTTATTTGCTTCGTCATTTTCTAGTTGCATTTTAGCGTCTATCAAAGCAGATTCAAACGAAATGGCAGCGTGAACATAAGTGAAATTATAAGCTTTACACTCCATTCCTAAAGCTATCTGCCCAGCAACTGTATTGTGTGTACTTTGTATAAAGGAAGTAGGGGTTAAGTATTGCTCGTTGTTATCAATAATAGCACTCACAAATTTTTCAGAATCGATCATGCAACCCATTCCTGTTCCTGTAATTATAGCATCTACCGTTTCGATCCCTGCTTCTTCCATTGCAAGTTTTGAAGCTACAACACCCATTTTAATTCCTTTTGCCATCCGTCTAGCAGCTGCAGGCGGTATGTGCTCTTTATAGTTTGGGTCGAAGGCTGGAATTACATTGTCATTATATTCAATAATATCATCTAAAAAGGATGCACTCTCAAAGGTTTTTTGAGGTGAAATAGAAGCGATACTATTAATATACACCTTTTTCATTAAGCTTCTTTTGAATAGATAACAGTTGAACAATTACCGCCAAAACCTAATGAATTTGAAAGCACAGTATTTAATTCTTTCTTCTTTAATTCGGTTTGTGGAATTAAATTGAATTCCTTCATCTGAGTTTTAAAATTCAGGTTGGGAAAAATTAAATTTTCTTGTAATGCCAAAACTGAATATACAGCTTCAATCGCTCCAGCTGCGGCCAAAGTATGACCGGTATATGCTTTTGTTGAGCTAAATTCAGGCATTTCATTCTTAAAAATGCGAAGTATTGCTCTCCCTTCCGAAAGATCGTTATTTCCTGTTGCAGTTCCGTGAGCGTTTATATAATCTATATCAGACGGATTTAAATTGGCAACTTTTAATGCCTTTTCCATCGCTAGTGTTGCTCCATCACCATTATCAGAAGATGCTGTTTGGTGAAATGCATCATTGGCATTTCCATATCCTTTTACGTAAGCGAGTACCTTTTTATTTTCAGCTTTTACCACTTTATCACTTTCTAGAACTAGAAAGGCTGCTGCTTCTCCAAGGTTTAGTCCTTTTCTATTTTCGTCGAAAGGAGTGTTGAAGGTATCGCTTAAAATCATCAAGGTTTTAAATCCGTTGATGGTAAATTTTGAAAGACAATCGGCTCCGCCTACTACTACTCTATCTAGTTTTCCAGATTTTATAAGTCGGGCTCCCAACATAATTGCATTGGCAGCAGAAGAACAAGCCGTACTTATAGTTGTTACAAAACTTTCTTCAATGCCTAATTGCTCTGCAATTTTTTGTGTAGAATCTCCAGCGTGATGACTTTCAATATATTTCTGAGGTTCTTTTTCGGTGAGATATTCGTAATAGTACTTTTCAGTCATATCCATGCCGCCTACACTCGTACCCGAAACAATGCCTGTTTTATATTTTTTAATATCGGTTATTCCTGCCTGAGTAATGGCTTCTTTAGCTGCAATAACACCTAACATCGCAGTACGCGAGAAGTTGTTCTCAGGTGGAAGACCTAGTTGAGCGATTAATTCATCGTTTGTGAATTTAATTTCGCCAACCATAATTTCTTCGCGTTGTATGGTTTTAATATTATCAACACGAGTAATCCCTTTTTTTTGATTTATAAGCGCATCAAAGTTTTCAGCTACATTGTTTCCAATGGCCGAAATAATCCCCATTCCGGTTATCGCTACGCCTTTACTCATTTAAACTAGAGACTTTATAATAATTTCAATAAGGTTTTGACTGCCCTCAGTCTATAAATTCAAAAATTACTTAGTGCGGTTTGCTTCTATATAATCTGCCATTACTTGTACAGATTCAAATATTTTGCGTCCTTCTTTCGGATCATACAAACGGATACCGTAATCTTTGTCCAACATTACGATAAGCTCCAAAGCATCAATAGAATCTAAGCCAAGACCATCACCAAAAAGTGCGTCATCGTCAGCAATTTCTTCAACTGAAACATCTTCAAGGTTTAATTGCTCAATTATTTTCGCCTTTAATTCTTCTTTTAATTCGCTCATAATAAATTATATAATCTGTTTATTTCTTCAGTGTTATGTACTATTTCGCCTTTGCTTTCAACTAAATATAAAAAAGCTTCATAGCTATTTTCATCAAAATCTACCCAGCCGCATAATACCTTTTCTGCTTTGTTATTTTGCAATAAATTATTGGCATACAGATATAAATGCTCGGCATTGAAGCGGTCAAAGATAAAAAAACTATTCTCAGAATAAAGTTTGTGTTTTATACTTATCTCCCCAAGACAAATATTCGGTAAAGTATAAACAAAAACTGCCGGACTAGGGAAATATTCCTCTTGGTTTTCAATTGATTTTTGGTGTTTTCTATCTGTATCTAAACTCGATGCTTTATTTGAAAATATAAGGGCAATATTGTTTTCCTCTTCACTTAAACTTTCTTGCTTCAACAAAACATCAGCCGCTAGAAATGCCAACTTACTGAGGTTATCCATCTTGAAGAACTTAGAATAACTTGTCTCCAAATGTTTATATGCACTTTTTATAAAGTTTGGAAAATCAGCATCATCTCCTTTAAAAATCACATTTCCGTTTACTGAAACAGTTTGGTTTTTAATATGTGAGTAGCTTTTTATGTGAAGTTTATTCGTCAATTTTATAATTCTTTAGAATCTTAAGTTCGTATAGATGCTCAAAAACACCGTTTTATTGTGATTTCTTTTTACAAACTAACATAGTGTGATACTCCCCGATTTTACAATCTTCGTGTAATTGCAAGCCGGCTTTTTCAATCAGTTTAATAAATACACTCGCAGGGTACATTTTACTATTTCCATTTGCAAGTACTGTAAAATAAAGTGAAGTTGCTTCTAATATAAACTGCGAAGCTTTAAATGCTTGTCTATCTGTAAAGGTTTCTACAATAATCAACTCGGCATTATCATTCATCGAATCTGCGCAAGTTTTCAAGATTTTTAAAATTTCATCCTCTGAAAAACAATCTAAAAACTGACACATCCAAATAAGATCTGCACCTGTTGGTATCTGTGGATTTTCTGAAAGCCAATCTATTGGGTGACCTTTAATTCTGTCTTTAAAGCCTCGTTTTTCGGCATTGGCTAAAGCCATCTTCAATTGTCCAGGTAAATCAACAATAGTAATGTTTACGTCTTTATTAAATTCGGCACATTTAATTGAAAACTTCCCGGTATTACCTCCAATATCAAATAGGGTTTTTATGTCCTTTTGAAAAATCTTCTGAAGCGCTTCATCAAAAATATTATCTGAATAATGATGATCGAAATCGAACCAAGCTTTTTGTTCCTCTGGTTGTAATTTTGAAAGCCCTTCGTATATAGTTGGCCATTCGCCTAACTCTTTAAGCCCTTCAGGTTTTCCAGTTTTTATAGCATCGTTTAAATGAAAAAGACCTTTGTAGCAAACTTCATTGGTAAAATTTAGGTTTACGCTTGTTGTAGTGTCGTAATTTAAAAAATAACCAACCTTAGACAACTCATACTTTCCTGCTTCACACTTATTAACGATATTTGATGTTTCTGCGATTTCAAGAAGCACCCCCACACCATATGAGCTTAGTGAAAGTTTTTCAGAAATTTCTTCGGCTGTAGGTCCTCCACCTTTTCTATTTTCAAAGATATAATCTAGGATTCCTAATTTCCGAAGCGAAACTGAAGCCTGAAAAACAAATGGCGCAAAGGCTATGCGATGCGCTTCTTCCAAAGCTTCAAATGCGTTAATATTCTTTTTATTTGCTTGCATTATGGTTGGTTAATTGGTTGTTTTTTGAAAAACTATTGCTGTATTACAACCTCCAAAACCTGATGCAGTTTTTAGGAAAACATTCAAGGTTTTCGGTGTATTGGACGTTATTATGTTTATATTTTGTGAAACCCCAAGTTCGGTAAATCCTTTGGAAGAAAAAAGTAAATTTTTCTTTACAGAATGCATCCCCACGATAGTTTCTAATAATCCAGAAGCACCCAAAGTGTGTCCGAAATATCCTTTTAAGCTATTTAAAGGTACGTTTTCTAATTGTAATCTATTAAATGCAATTGCTTCCATTTCATCGTTAAATGCAGTAGCAGTTCCGTGAGCCGACACGTAATCAACATCTGATGCCTTTATACTAGCCTCTTTCATTGCTGCCTTAACACTTCTATATAAACCTTCACCCGTTCGTGATGGGCCCGAAATATGATTAGCATCATTGCAAGTAGCGTCGCCTAAGATTTCAACCGCTTCACTATTTAAGTGATTTTTTGAAGAGGTAACCAAAATACTTGCTGCCACTTCGCCTAGGTTAATTCCTATTCTATTTTTATCGTAAGGCTTACAAGGTTCTGATGAAAGGGCTTGAAAAGAATTAAATCCAGATAATATAAATTTAGTAACTAAATCTCCACTTGTAATAAAAACGTGGTCGTATCTATTTTCAGCAATAAAACGCTTTGCTACCGAAATTGCTAAAACCCCCGAAACACAAGCATTAGAAACGACTATTGCCTCACTTTTAAACCCAAAGAAATCCTTTAGGGTTTTTCCTAACTCACTTAAATACGAGCGACTTTCGTGAAAACTACTTTCTTGTTCAAGAACGTCAATATTTCCTTTAGTTGTCGAAATTATTAGCCCAACCCGCTCATTTAAAGTTATCGAAGATGCATCTATAACTTTTTTTAACGACAGAATTAACATCTGTTCAAGCTTAGTATATTTTGATGCGTCTGATATTTTGCTGAATTCTTCTCTTACTACCTCGGTAGAAAGTAAGGAAGCGCAAAACGGTTGAGGTAAGAGAGAATTGTTGTCATATCTATCTAATCCTGAAACGTCATTAGACATTTTTTCAATAACAGTTTCAGAATCAAATCCAAGACTTGAAAAAATATTATTATATGAAAGATATGTTTTAGCCATTTTTAAACTCCCATTTTCTCTCTCCACTTAGCAAAAAACTCAGGCATTGTAAGAGAGAGCTTTCCGTCTTCATTTAAAAAAACCTGAATAGTTTCCCCTACACATACTTCTTTCCCTTCAGGGTTATAGATTTTGTATTTAAAAATCATTTTTGCTGCACGCGAGGGTACAAATGTGGTTTTGATAGTTGCTACATCTCCATATCGCAATGGTAATTTATGCTCACAAGTAGATTTAACAATTGGTGAGGTGTATCCATTGGCCTTTTGCTCTAAATACGAAATACCGTGTTCGCGCCCAAAGGCTTCTCTACCGTCTTCAAAGTATTGTATATAATTCCCGTGCCAAACAATCCCTAACGGATCGGTTTCGGTGAAACGCACTCGTATTTCAGAAGTGAAACTTATTTCATTATTTTTATCAGACGGCATTTTTACTACGATTATAAATTATTGCTATTAAAATTGTTAGCAGGAAAAACAGCAATAATAATGAAATTTCAGGAAGGATTTTAACAAAACTCACATTTCTTAAAAATACATCATAAAATGCTTCCAAGCCCCAATTCATAGGAGATATTTTTGAAATCAACTGCATAAATTTTGGCATCACAAATACTGGAACCCAAACCCCACCGAGTGCGGCTAAAATTACGACCGTTGTTGCTCCAAACGGCGCTGCTTGCTCTTGGGTTTTTGCTATCGTTCCCAAAAGCAACCCTAAACCAATAGCAGCCAATCCTGAAAATATAGCTACAACATATAGCAAAAACAGTTTACCTGTTACATCCACCACAGGAAGTCCGATGGCTGGAAAAACATATATTCCCACCAACAACATTAATGTAAATTGAATAAGGCAAACCCCTAAATACACTATCGTTTTTCCTCCTAAAACTGTGGCATAATTTACAGGTTGAGTTCGTAATCGAACAAAAGTTCCTTGATTTTTTTCTTTTACTAAATTTATTGAAAGCGGAACAATAATGAAAAAGATTGCAAACAACGTCCAAGCTGGAACGTTGTGTTGTGCCGAGTTTGGAATAATTTCTTCATTGTTCTTGGTTGGTAAAATTTCCTTGAAAGCAATAAAATTTTCTGTATCAAATATCGATTCGTCCTCGTCTTCCCCCAATTCAGATTGAAAAGCTTTGTAAATACTTTGGGTTTCAATTTTTGAAATCATTTTATCGATTCCATTTTTAACTGAAGACTTAAAACTCACTTGTGTAGCTGGATCAAAATAAAGTCGGACTTCCTTAACGGGAATAGTTTCTTTTTCAACAAGCGAACTATCTTCCTCCAACCCAAATTTGGATAAAATCTCTTCAACATTTTGATTTACTTTCTTCTGAAGAGACGTAGAGAGACTTTCAGGAATTACGATAGCTAGCTGATATTTTCCTGCGAAAACAGCTTCTTTCGCTTCTTCTTCAGTGACTTTTTGAAGAATTTGAAAGGAATTAGATTCGGAAAGATTATCTATAATATTCTTTGAAACTTCCCCTTTATCATTATCCACTAACAGCACAGGAATTTTAATGTCGCTAATGGTTTTAAACGTACTATCCTGAACCAAAGTAATAACAACAAGCAATAACATTGGCATCACGAAAAGGATTGCTATTCCGCCTAAATCGCGTAAAAGCAGTAGCATTTCTTTGTATGTTGAAGCCCAAAGTTTATGCATAATCGCGAAGTGCATTACCCGTTTTTGCCAAAAACACATCTTCGAGGTTGTTGGCAGCGGCTTGATTGTTTATCAATTCAGAAGGGACTCCTTCAACAATAATTTCTCCATTATCGATTATAGCAACACGCGTACAAAAAACCTCAGCTTCGTTTAAATGATGCGAGGTGTAAACAATAGTTGTTCCCTGCTCGTTTAAATATTTTAGATGGTCTATAATTACGTTTTTTGACTGTACATCTACTCCAACTGTTGGTTCATCTAGAAACAACACTTTTGGTTGATGAAGGATTCCCGCTATTAAGTTTACACGACGTTTCATTCCTCCAGAAAAAGTTGCTGTTTTTTTATTGGCGAATTTTGAAAGCCCCATTATCTCCAAATGTTGCATGATAGATTTTTTTAAGTCCCCACCTTTTATACCGTACATACTTCCGAAATACTCCAGGTTCTCATACGCAGTAAGTGTTGGGTAAAGTGCGTATTCCTGAGGAACAATTCCTATTAATTGTTTTAGCTGATTTTTATGCTCTTTAAAATTCAAACTATTAATAGTAAACGTACCTGAAGTTGGCTTTAACAGTGAAGTTAGCATAGAAATTAACGTGGTTTTACCTGCTCCGTTTGGGCCGAGTAAACCGTAAATTTCACCCTCCTCAACTTTCAAATCAAGGTCTTTAACCGAAAATAATTCGGCGCCTTTGTATTTTTTTGAAAGTTGATTAATCTGTATCATATGCTGTACTAAATCCCACTAAGGGTTTTTAAAACTTAATTAGATTGCCTTTTTCAATTTCTTAAAAAACACTTTTTCTAAGTCGGCTATATGGTCTAACTGATTTGCTACTTGGTTATAGTTTTCGGATTGTCCTACATCACTTCGCGATCTATTTTTATAAATCCTTGAAGCTTCAACGGCAAAGTCACGCCATAAATCCCCGATTTCAGTCATTTCTTTTGCAAGTTCTGTCAGGTTTTCATTTCCTAATAACTTACCAGATTCTTGAAGAAATGCTGCATAAATATATCGGAATCCACCGCCTCCAGTTCCTATTTCTTCCTGCATTCGCACTACTTGACCTAGATAATGATTCGCAGTTTTAATTCCTTTCTTCTTAGGCCATTTACGAATTAAATTTGCAATAGTTTTAATTCCCTTCACTCCTACAATTGGAATGGGCGCAAGCATGGTTTTACAAGTATCTTTAATTCCTGAAACAATAGCTTTTTCAAGTTCCAATTTTTCAGGAAAAGAAATAGGATAATACATATGCCCTTTAGGTGCAAAGGCCCCCTTAGCAAAACGCACTTTTTCCAATTCTTTTTCAGAAAGTGAAGTAACTTCTTCCATTACTGGGTCGCTAATTAAATAACGGCCATCTTGCTTTCCATACACCACCATATTGTGAGCGTTGAAATGGAAACGGTATTCATCAGGAAAATATAAAAGGTTATAAACGCCCACTTGTAAACCAACAGGATTGTTGCGCTCCAGATTTTCATCTAATTTGCTTTGTGCTTCTTTTGGATTACTGAACTTTTCACGCTTCATTTTTATACCAGTACGCTTGGCAAATTTTTTAAAAATATGACCAGGCATAGCGCGATATGTAATTACAGGTGCGTGATTTACTTTTAGAAATGGTATATAACAGAATAGTAATCCACTGCCGATACCAAAAACCATAGGCTCGCTAACGCTAAAGCCGTTGTGTTTCATCAAGTTTGAAACTACCCCGTTCTCACAGTGAGCAGCTTGATGGTGGGTAAAGTTAATTATGGTTTCTTCTTTCAATATTAATGTTTTTAACCACAAATCTAAATAAGAAACAACTATCGTATTTATAGAGTTGCGGCAATTTGTATTCGGTTAAAATTTAGGTTTTAACTGGATGAATTACGAAGTTTTAAAAGCGCTCATTAAAGGAATTAAATGTCTATTATTTTGAGAATTATCACTTTACAGTTTTTAACTCATCGACTGAAATTTCGAAAACCTCAGCGTACTTCTGCAAAGTATTAGTTTTTAACTTTTTAAAAACCGAAGGTTTAAAATGTCTTTTTACCCTCCATTGCCATAAACCAACATAGCTCGCTAAAATCCCAACATCCATTTTATGGAGTTCCATATAATATTCTATCGGGCTAGTTTTTCCTTCTAAAACACGCTTTTTTGCATCTTCAATTCTTTCGTTTATTTCATCAATAGCATTATTTAATGCCACTGTTTTAGGCTCCCAACCAGTGCTATTTGCTGTGGTATATTCACCATTTTCGTCAATCGCATAACAGAGTTCGCGAAAATTTGCAGATTCTAAATTACTCTTATCTTGTGGTACTTCTTCCTTTTTCATTATCAGACCTCATGTATTAAAAAATTCATAGTAGAAGATACAATTAATTTTTCATCGATATAGGTTTCAGTGTCTAAACTGCACATTGTCATTTCGCCTGTGTCAAACCGTGAAAGTAGTTTTGCCTTTGTTATAATAGTTTCACCTACCTTCGGTAACTGAAGTATCTCCACTTTTCTTACAGCACTTATATAACCAACTAGCTTGTTGCCCGTTCCTTTTACATCGTCTTTTTCAAAAAATGTTTGTCCAACTACCCCAGAAGCTGCCTGTGCAGCATTTTCTATAAGTCCAGTTTCTGATAGACTTCCGTTTTTTATAAAAACACACTCTTCAGCTATATAAAATTTCGTTGCAACAGAATCATCGTTTATATCCACAACCGAATCTACCATTAACATCGGCTTACGATGTGGTAGAAAATTTGAAATATCAATATCTGAAATATCGGTAGACTTCATTAGTTAGCTAATACAGTTTTCATTTCACTAGATGCAATTACTTTTCCATCGCATTCAGTTTCAACATTAACAAGTGTAACTCCCATAATATCGTGGAGTATATTTACAGTTGTTTTTAATTCTGCTCCCACTTCAGGAAGTTTAAAAATTTCAGCTTTTTTTATGGCTCCAATATAACCTATTGGTGCTTCTTCATTTTTTAAATGATATTGATAACCCGTATAAAGTGCCACCGATTGAGCCATATGCTCTATTAAACCTGGCGCAGTAAACTTTTTGTTTTGAGTGAAAATATTTTCTTCGGAAATGCTAAAGCCTGCTACTACTTTATTTTCTTCAAAGTGAAGTAGTTTGTCTACCATTACAAACGGCGCTTTCTGAGGAATCAATTTTCCGATGAAATCTTTATCCGTTATTTCTTCCGTGAATTTAATCATTTATACTACTGTTAGGTATGCGTAAGAATATGCAAATCGCGCACTTTCAGGAACCTGAAGGAAAATTCTATCTCCTTTTTTAAGTTTTCCGGAATTAATTAATTCCTCCAACATAAGATAAATTGAACCTGCACCTACATTCCCTACCTTTTGAAGGTTTAAAAACCATTTTTCCCAAGGCATATGGAGCCCTTGATTTTCAATTTCTTTATATAGGTTTTCTTTAAAGTAATATGAAGAAATATGCGGTAGGTAATAGTCGATATCATCTTCTGTGATATTGTGCTTTTCCATAGCCAACTTCATACTTGCCACACCTTTTTGAAGGATATTTTCACCAAGTAATTTTACATCTTGCTTCATAGCAAAAAGTGACCTTTTCCCCCACTCGTCTGCGGGATATTCACTCCACGGCTTTAGGTGTCCGTTTTCTAACTTATCTCCACCTGCATACATACATGTTTCAAGCTCGAAGGCATAGCTATAGCCTTCCATCCATTCAATTTTTAGGGGTGTTTTTCCGTTTGGTTCACTTTCTAAAAGCACAGCTCCAGCACCATCAGAAAGCATCCAACGCAAAAATTCTTTGTTGAAAGCTAGAATAGGTTGCTCTTCTATTGATTCTAAATGAGCCACTTCATCTTCAAAAATATCAGATTTCATCCAAGAAGAAGTTCTCTCGGAACCTGTACAAACTGCATTTTTTACTTGATCAGACTTCACAGCCATATAGCCGTACTTTAAAGCATTCATTCCCGCGCAACAAGCACCCGAAGGAGAATTAACTTCAAGGTTTCCATTCTTTAAAAATCCGTGTACCATAGCTGCGTGGCTTGGTAGGATTTGATCTGGACTTGAAGTTCCGCAAGAAAGTAGTTCGATATCGTTTTTGCTAAAAGTATCGTCGCACAAAGCCTCGACTGCTTCTGCTACTAACTGTGCATTGTTATGAGTTACATTTCCATCTTTATCGATGGCGTAATAACGCGTTTTAATTTGGTTGTTTCTAAGAATAATTCGGCGTGCTTTTGAGTTCTTGCCGTTAATTATACCAAGTTTCTCCTCCATTTCCTCATTTTCAACGGGGTCGTTAGGTAAAAACTTCGAAATTCTAGTAATGTAAACGTTCTTCATTAATCCTTCTTTAATTCAACTGATGAATAATAAGCTATATTTTTTTGTATTTTACGATACATGGGGAGATAGGTAAGTAAAAATACAATAAATACTATTGGGGCTATAAGCCATATTGCAAATAACAAATAATATTTAAAATAAACGAGCCATTTCTTTCTTTCTTCGCCTTCTTTTTTAATTAATTGATTAGCCCATTTTGTAAAAACCATGTTTCCTCTAATGTCCGTGGCAATAAGTGATGCTTCAACCTTTACTGCTCCAATACTCAATAGATTACTTTGTAAATCTGAATAGTCATTTTTTAACAAAGCCGCTTTAATTGGGCCTCCGAATCGTGATGAAGCTTGAATATCACTATCAGAAACTCCTGGCTTCGGGAAGACACCAAACATTCTTGTTTTTTTACCGCCCATTAGCCAATGTACGATTGTTATAACACTAATGTGATTTAGGTTTTTATCTACCAAAGCTATGTTCCCAACTAGTTTGGCACTGTTTGCTTGTAGCAACTTCTTAACTTTTTCCTGAGCCATAATCCACATATTTCTACTTGCGGAAACAGTAACTACAGGAGTGATGTTAAGTAAGACTTTAGCTTCTTCCGATTTTAAAAATGAATTTATAGGAATTGACGGCGTTAAATACCAAGTTGTATATCCTAAAATTACTAAGTCGTATTTCTTTTGAAGCACATTAGGTGGTACTGCTTCTAAAGGTGTTGGAATTTGAAGAAAAGTTTCAGGAAAAGCGCCATAAAATTCTTCTTGAGTCCAAGGGAAGGGAAATTTTTTCTTCGGAACTATTTCGTGATAAGAAATATTTACTTCTTCACCAGAGAGCGTTGTTGCAATATTATTTAAGATATTAGTTAACTGTCCAGTTTGAGAATAATATACTATTAATACTTCTTTCATAAGCTGTTTATTTACACCTACAAGATCTTGGAAACCTAGCAGGATATGCTGGGATAATGACTTCCTACAGAAAAACTTTTCTTACCATAAAAGGTCTTGCTAGTCCTTTAGTTAGGTGGCAAGAAAGATAAAAATTAGTCATCTGTTTCCCAAAAATCAAAATAATTAAACCACTGCAAAGGATACTTTCCCAACATCCACTCTACACTTTCTGTATATTTTTTTAACAACCCTTGTGCATCTCGGCTTTTCACTTCGGCTTTTCGAGCGTATAAGTGGTAATGCTTGTTAGTTTCTTTCATAACATAAACAAACAATACAGGCACATTTAATCTGCTGGCTAAAAGAAATGGTCCTGCTGGAAAATTAGCTTCTTTCCCCAGCAACGATTCCGACAACACCTTTTGATCTTTCATATATCTGTCGCCAGTGAAGCAAACTAATTCTCCATTACTCAATGCGTTATTAATTTCAAATATATGTGACATATCGTCCTTCACCAAAATAAATTTAATCTTAGAACGCACAGTAACTTTCTCCATATACTCTTTGATATTTCGATGTTCAGCATCTGTGGTTACAAGACTAATTTGAGATCTAGTATCAATTTCTTCGAAAAAGAATTCAGCGATTTCAAAATTCCCAACGTGAGCACTAATAAGTATTCCTCCTTGTTGCTTGTCAAGCAAGTCAGTTATATTTTCGACACCATCACATTCATGAGTGAATTTATTTTTTAAGCCTGAAGAGATTGCGGCTTTATCGATAATAGTTTTTCCGAAAACGTAATAACTTTTATAAATACTCACCAAGCTTTTGAAGCTTGAATATTTAAGTCTTTTTCGAAAATAGTAATAAATAGATTGGGTGCTCTTTCCTGCGAAGAAAACATAATAAAGCGCAACAAAGTAAAGCAAGCCATAAGCTGCTCTAACACCAAGTTTTCTTATAAAAAAAATGAATATTTTATACCCTAAAACGGTGCCTTTGCTTTTGCCTTCCCACTCGCCCGCCATATTAAAATAGGGTGTTTTATCCGATTTTTGTTTCGATTAAATCGTAAAAATCTTGAAGAGTTAGAATGTTTTGAAAATCTTCACCAGTTAATTTAACTCCAAAGTTAGCTTCAATAGCAACCACCAAATCCACGAAATCTAAGCTATCTAACTCAAGCGTTTCCTTTAGGTTTGCATTTGGTTCTATATCATCTTTATCCACCTCAAATTCATCTACCAAAAAGTAGTTGATCTTTTCTACTATAACTTCTTTGTTCATTTCTAAAGTTTGCATTTTTTAATAATTAATGCGGAATTGGTACCACCAAAGCCAAATGAATTCGACAAAAATACATCAATTTTTTTGTTTAACGTTTTGTTAACAAGGTTTAATTTTGAAGCAGCCTCGTCCACACTTTCCAAATTGATGTTTGGTGCAACAAAAGAATGCTCCATCATAAGCATTGAATATATTATTTCGCTAGCTCCAGCCATCCAACATTCGTGTCCTGTCATTGATTTTGTTGAACTAACGCAAGGGCCATTTTCACCAAATACATCGGTGATTGCAAGGGCTTCATTGGCGTCTCCTACAGGAGTTGAAGTTGCGTGTGCATTTACATAATCTACTTCTGATGCTTTAATATTTGCTTGCTGTAAGGCCATTTTCATTGCTCGAGAAGGGCCATCGACGTTAGGAGTAGAAATATGATCCCCATTGGATGAAAATCCGTACCCAATAATTTCGCCTAAAATTGGTGCGCCACGCTTTACTGCACTTTCGTAACTTTCTATTACTAAGGTAGCAGCTCCACCACTAGGCACCAAGCCATCGCGATCTTTATCGAAAGGACGACTAGCTTTAGTTGGATCTAATTGAGTAGAAAAAACTCCTAAGCCATCAAAACTTCCCATAGCAAATTCGTTTATTTCTTGAGCTCCTCCTGAAATTACGCAGTCTTGTAATCCGTTTTTAATTAAAAAATATGCCATCCCAACAGAATGCGACCCACTTGCACAAGCTGCACTAATTGTAAAATTAATCCCTCTCAACTTAAAAATAGTTGCAAGATTCATCGTTACAGATGAGTTCATTGCTTTAAAAATGGCACCTGACCCTACAAGAGTTGTATCTTTCTTTTCTCGAATTTTATCTACCGATTCAATTACCGATTTTGCTGTACTATCATTTCCGTAGAGAATTCCTACTTCATTTTTTTCTAGAAATTGCTCGTCTATTTTTGCATTTTTTAGGGCTTCCAAAGTAGCTGCGTAGGCATACGCTCCTTCTTCACCTAAACTAACACGTTCGCGACGAGAAAGTTGTTTCTTTAAATCTGGCTCTTCTACCCATCCTGTCAAACAAGAACGGTAACCAAAATCTTTGCGTTTTCCGTCGCAGATAATGCCAGATTTTCCGTTATATAACGATTCTTTTACTTCTTCTAGGTTCTTCCCTATACAAGAATAAATACCCATACCGGTTATAACTACTCTTCTCACTTTTCGTTCAATTTAGGAATAAATACCTCCATTAATATTAATAACTTCCCCGGTAATATATGAAGCTTTATTGGATGCTAAAAAACTTACTAAATGCGCTACCTCCTCTGCTTCACCAAAACGATTGGCTGGAACCATTTTTTTAAGCTCTTTCTGGTCAAGCTCAGCAGTCATATCACTATTTATAAATCCTGGTGCTACTGCATTTACAGTAATATTGCGTTTAGCAACTTCTTGAGCTAAGGCTTTTGTTGCTCCAATAACCGCCCCTTTTGCAGCAGAATAATTTACTTGGCCCGGTGTTCCCTTTAGTCCAGAAACTGAAACCATATTTATTACTCTCCCGTATTTATTAACCAACAGTTTCTGAATAAGAGCATTGGTAACATTGTAAAAACCATTTAGACTAGTGTTAATAACACTATTCCAATCGTCCTGGTTCATCCACATAAACAACCCGTCTTTGGTAATACCTGCATTGTTTACAATTACCTCAATAACAGCTTCTTTGTTTTCTGAGTGCCAAGCGTCCAGTGCATTGTTTACAGCTTCGGCATTGGTTACGTCAAACTGCATAATTTCACCTTTTCCCCCAAGGGCTTCAACTTCGTTCAGGGTTTGTTGGGCTGCTTCTTTGTTGCCGTTATAGTTTATTAGAAGGCCATAGTCTAAATCTTTTGCTAATTGTATACAAATGGCACGACCTATCCCGCGTGACCCTCCAGTTATTAATGCGTATTTCGGTTTGTTTTTTTTCTCTTTCATATAAATTTATCACACGGAGTAACCCCTCCGCCTTCGGCACCTCCCCTCTAAAGAAGGGGAGGAACTTTTTAATATGTTTAATTCTTAGTCTTTTACTAAAATATTACAACTAATAATCAATCAGCAAAAACATTTAAATTATTCTTTGTAATCGGCCCCACATATTCCTTGAAAAAATGGGAGGAACTTTTTAATATGTTTAATTCTTAGTCTTTTACTAAAGATTACAACTAATAATTAATTAGTAAAAACCCATAAATTATTCTTTGTAATCAGCCCCACCTATTTCTTGAAAAAAGGAGAGGAACTTTTTAATATGTTTAATTCTTAGTCTTTTTCCAAAAGATTACAACTAATAAATAATCAACAAAAACACTTAAATTTTTCCTTGTAATCAGCTCCACATATTTCTTAGAAAAAACAGTTGAAACATTTTACAATATATTTAAATCTCAATCTTTTATTCCCAATTTTCTTCAGTAGAAATTCTATTTAGAAACATCTACAAAGTTTTCTGCGTTTTGGAACCATTTGCCGACTACTTGGCCATTCTTATTTATAAACCCCCATTCTTTCTTATACTTCACACGCGCAAGTCCGTTTTGGAAACCTTTTTCAGATCCCTTTTGTAAAAACCCAAACATACCAATTGAAATATCATATTCCATAGGAATTACTAGATTTCCTGTTTTGTCTATAAAGCCCCAAAGTTTTTTCTCTTTTACGGGTGCTAAACCATCATCTGAAAATATCTCGGCGTCTCTGTATTTTATATCTATTACCTTTTCACCTTTTTCATTAATGTATCCCCATTCCTTTCCCATATTAACTGGAGCAAGACCTGCATTAAACGCACGAACTTTATCGTAAGTTGGCTGTACAACCCATTCTCCCATAGCATTTACAAATCCCATTTTACCTCCGCTTCGTGCATAAGTTAGCGATGAATCATTTGTGAAATCCCACATTTTCTCAACGCCATTAATCGGTGTAAAGGTTCCGTTGTTGATCACACCAAAGCTATCGCCTTTTTTAGCCCAAATACCATTTTTGCTAAAATCGCCAATCTCATCGTATTCAGCAGCTACAAACACCTTTCCTTTATTGCTTATCAACCCCCATTTTTCTCCTTCTTTAAACTTTGCATAGCCATCGTTAAAACTTTTAATTTCATCGTATTTTGTTTCAACAATCGCTTTCCCACTGGTGTCTATCAAACCTACTTTATCACCACTTCTAATAATTGCCACGCCCTGATCGAAGTCGTAATACTTATCGGTGGCAGGTGTGTTAAGGGTTTCGCCATTAGTGTTTATATACTTCCACTCTTTACCTTCTTCAACTAAAAAGTATCCAGAATTATAAGGCTTTATGCGATCGTAGGTAGGTTGAATTACCCACTCTCCTGTGGCGTTTATAACTCCCCATTTTTTGTCTTTCATTACTGCAGCGTACTTGCCCGAAAAGCTACCTGCTTTGTCATACTGTGGTTGAATTACAAATTCACCAGATCTATTTATATAACCAAAGCTTCCGCCGTCTCGTACTAAGGCGAGTTCTTGGGCGTTTACAGCACTAATCCCCATCAAAAAAATGCTCAGAATTGTAAGTATCGATTTCATAATATTTTTATTTTAAGTTAGTTAAAGTTAAAATAAACAATTTTGAGGAGACTGAATAATTTTATTTGGAAGTATTCATCAAGTACTCTTTCACCTCATTTACATAAGGATACATTACCACATCCTCTTTAAATACAGGCACTATCGCACGAATTTGCTGATACATTTTTTTGGTTTCAGAAGACACTTGATTTTGTACTTCTAGATATTCAATAGCTTGAACAATAGTAATTAACTCTATTGCAACTACTTCGAATGCATTTTCTATCACTTTTTTAGTGATAAGCGCAGCATTTGTACCCATACTTACAATATCTTGATTGTCGTTATTGTTTGGAATACTATGAACATACATCGGATTGCTAAGCATTTGACTTTCTGCTGTTGTTGAAGTTGCAGTAAACTGAACTCCTTGCATTCCGAAATTTAAACCTAATTTCCCCAAATTAACAAATGGAGGAAGAATATCATTAAGTTTTGAGTTCAATAAATAGTTAAGTTGACGTTCCGAAAGCATTGTCATTTTAGCCACAACAATTTTCAGTTTATCCATTTCTAATGAAATATAATCGCCGTGGAAATTTCCGCCGTGATATACATTTCTATTTTCAACATCTATAATAGGATTGTCGTTTGCAGAGTTTACTTCTTCTATTAAAATATTTTCAACAGAATCGAGCGTGTCTAAAACTGGACCTAATATCTGCGGAACACATCGCAAAGAGTAATACTCTTGTACTTTTTCAACAAAAACATCTTCTTCTTTAGTTCCGTTATATAAATGGTGTTCACGTTTTCTTGTAAGCGTACTATCCCTTAAATGCGTGCGCATCATCTCGGCAACTTTACGTTGGCCGTTGTGTCTTTTTGTTTGATTCAATTCGAAAGAAAGATGATCGTCGTAAGCTTTTACAATTTCATTGATGGCAGAAGACGCTTTAATCATCCAATCCATTATAATTCTAGTATAAAGTACATTTACAACACCAATACCCGTCATAACCGAAGTTCCATTCATCAGCGCTAGACCTTCACGTAACTCAACTTTTATAGGTTCGAGGTTTTCTAGTTCGAAAACTTCTGCTGTATTTCTTCGTTCGCCTTTATAAAAAACTTCACCTTCGCCAATTAGCACCAATGCCAAGTGTGCCAGTTGTACCAAGTCACCACTCGCCCCTACACCTCCGTGTTCGTAAATTAGCGGAATAATATTTTTGTTAAGCAATTCGCTCATCAAGTTAACTACAGACGGATGAACACCACTATTACCTAGGCTTAAAGTATTTAATCTAGCCAACATTGCCGCGCGTACGTGTTGAGCAGAAATAGGATTCCCCGTTCCAGAAGCGTGGCTACGGATAAGATTGTATTGCAATTGAATGCGTTCGTCGTCTTTAATCTTGTATTGCGCCATCGGACCAAAGCCAGTATTGACACCGTAAATAATTTTATTTTCAGAAAATTCTTTCAGAAAATTAAAACTACCTTGAACTCTTTCTATTATATCTTTGTGAAGTTGGACAGCTTCATTTTTGAAGATCGTTTTTTCAAAATCTGCTATTTCCAGTTTTCCTTGTAGTATTGGCATTTATTCTTGAATCTAAGTGTGTAAAAATGTGTACTGCGAAAATAAATTGGTAACTTTCCACTGCAAATTTATATTTTTTTAACAATCTATTTCTTAATTATATGAATGATATTAATGTTGATGTGTTAATAATTGGAGCTGGTCCTTCGGGGTGCGTGGCTGCTGCTTATTTAAACAACAATGGAATAAGCTGCAAAGTAGTTGAAAAAAATATCTTTCCACGTTTTGTGATAGGCGAAAGTCTATTACCGCGTTGTATGGATCATTTTGAAGAGACTGGGCTATTAGATTGTTTGATGGCACAAGGATTTGAAATAAAATCTGGAGCTCGATTTTTAAAAAACAACATTGTTTGTAATTTCGATTTTAGCAAAAAACACACTCCTGGTTGGGATTACACCTGGCAAGTCCCTCGTGCTGATTTTGATAACACACTGGCTAAAGAAATAGTGAAGAAAGGCGTAGATGTTTCGTTTGGGCATGAAGTTGTCAATGTGCAATTCAATACTAACGATGAGGATATTAATTTGACTCAAGGGGTGGGAAGCTCTACCACAACTGTAAAAGATGAAAATGGAAAAGAATATAAAATAAATGCCAAGTTTATAATTGATAGTAGTGGCTACGGAAGAGTTTTACCTCGATTATTAGATTTAGACAAACCTTCTTCTCTTGATGCTAATTCAGCAATATTCACTCACGTTAAGGAAAATAGAAGACCTGAAGGGGTAGAAGGAACTATTATAACCTTTGACGTTGTAAGAGATGATGTTTGGCTTTGGGTGATTCCTTTTTCAAACGGTGTTACTAGTATTGGTTTTGTAGGACCAACCTCGTTTATAGAATCCTACAAAGGCACAAATGCAGACAAAATGAAGGAAATGCTAAAAATTTCCGGTTACTATTACGATAGACTAAAAGATGAAGAATTTTTATTTGAACCTTATACAATTAAAAATTACTCTAAGGCTGTAAAACAACTTTACGGAAAGGGCTATGCTCTTACCGGCAATAGCGCCGAATTTTTAGACCCGGTATTCTCTTCGGGAGTAACTTTCGCAACCGAATCTGGATTAAAATCGGCCAAACTAATAACCAAAGAATTAAAAGGTGAACAAGTAGATTGGGAAACAGAGTACACAGGGTATATAATGAGAGGTGTAGATGTATTTAGAACCTATGTAAAAGAATGGTACACAGGGAATCTTCAGAAAATATTTTTTCACCGACCAGAAAATCCTGTTATTAAAGAACAAATTTGCGCTGTACTTGCAGGTTATGTTTGGGATGAAACCAATCCTTTTGTAAAAAACCACAACCGTTTGGTTAAAACGGTTGCTAAGGTTATTGATATGGAAAATCAGCGATTAAGCGAGTAAAGTTATTTTGCTTTCTTTTTTATGTTGTAAGCAACTTCCTTAGCTAGTTTGGCATAAGCTTCAGAAATTCTGTATCCAGAATCGAAGTCGTAACCCATAGCGCCACTCCCTTCTACTTTGGTGTAATTGGCAGACCATAGTACTTCGGAGGGGTTACTTGTTTTATAAACCGAAACCGTAGCTTCAAGCTTAGCGTTTTTTCTAACTATCCCAACGTTGTATCCTGCCCACATCATTGTGGAATGTATTTTCATTGTGTATTCGGCATCTATATCTTTGGCTACGCGTACCTCACCATCAAAACGCTTGTTAAAAGATTCGATAAACTTTGGCTCATATCTTTCTTCCCTATCTGCAAACCAAGATTTTTTAAATTCCTCTCCAGCTCCAGCCTCCTTATTTTCACGTTTTTCCATTTTATCCTTTAAAAACGCTTCTTCCGAATCGTATTTTGGAATCTGAACTCCAGTGTAATCAAACTCCAAGTTATAGACTGCAATACCCTTAAGGTTCTTGAAATCCCCTTCTATCACCTTTACTTTCTGTGAAAACATAACTGTAGAACTCAGTAAGATTGAAAGGATTAAAACTATTTTTTTCATAATTAAAGTGTGTTAGTTAAATACATCTTTTAAAGATAGTTATCATCTTCTAATAAATTATTTAAATCGTTAAAATAATATCGAGACGTATTTACCGTATAGACTTAGCAAATTTTTGTTTGCTAAATATCTACTTCAAATAAACTAAAGAATAAAAAAAGCTGCCTCCTAATAGGAGGCAGCTTGAATTGAATTTAACTAAAAATTAATTACTGCTTTATAACTTTGAAGTTTTCTGTTAATCCGCCTTCAAAAGTAACACGGAATAAGAAAGTTCCAGTTGATAATGCAGAAACATCAACCTTACCGTTAGATACGTTTACGCTGCTCATTACTTCTTGACCCAATAAGTTGTACACTGAAATTGACTCAATGCTTAAGTTTGAAGCAATGTTAAGTTCATTTTGCATTGGGTTAGGGAAGTACGAAAAGTTAACTGATGAAAAATCATTCACACCTGCAGTACTGTCTACTGTTAGGGTATAATCTTCAGTTTCTCCGTATCCTTGAGTTTCATCACAAGACATATCCCAAGTAGCTGTAGTTTGTCCTACTGCTGCCACACGAACTCTCATTCTGTAATCTCCATCTGCAAGACCAGCTGGTATCGCTAATTCACCAGTTAAAGCTTCGTCAGATCCAGTTCCGATATAGAAAAACTCAGACTCCTCAAAAGTTTCGCTGTTGTCAAAATCGATCCATACAGATACAGACTCACTTGCCCATCCATTTCCTACACTTACCGAAATTGGGTACGTTTCACCTGCTGCAACAGTTCCAGACATAGCAGTATAATCGCCATATCCATCAGGGCTACAAGTAGTAGTATTGTCTATTTCTTGGAAAGTTACATTAGTAATCATATCGTTATCTGTACAATCTAATACAGGGATACAGTAACCTCCACCACCAGTACCAGCTCCTACAGTGAATTTATAATCTTCAAATTCTCCGTAACTAAATCCAGTTTCACAAGGATCAACATCTCCATTTGGATCTAACCAATGGCTAGCAATACGCATACGAGTATCTCCTTCTAAAGCATCAGCAGGCACTGTAAATGACCCAGAATGTGAGTTCTCATATGAAGTAGAGTTGTAAACTACTTCAGTAGTAGTATCAAAAACACCATCTTGATTCCAGTCTACCCAAATTCTAAATCCAGCAGTTCCACCTTCCACATCAACAGCAAATTCAACTTCACCACCAAGCTCTTGAGCTACAGTATGTGTATCATAGAAATCTCCATATCCGGCAGGTGAGAAACCAGACGCCATATTTGAAACATTCTCAGAACCTCCAGTCGTACTAAAGTTGTCTATAAAACGAGTATCGTTTGTTCCTTCAGGTATACAGTAAGTAATTGTTCCACCACCAGTGTCACAATTTAAGTCGCTAAATGTAGCTTCTTCACCACCTGGAAGAACGCCGTCTAAAATTTCGTTCCCATCAGTTAAAATGGTGTATGCTGGAGTATTATCTCCAAACGTACCAATAGAGTTAATATAGAACTCTAGCGGCCCCTCAGCATTTGTTGTTTGCTCGTCGTAGTAGCCTTGACCGTAGCCGCCTCCAGACAGCAATACAGCACCACCAGCTTCTCTTAACTCCCATTCAACTTCATCACCAAATCCAGTACCCTGAACGATAACTGTCCATTCGCAACCACCGCCACCACCAGCTTCTTCACCGTGAATTTGGAATGGCACTCCTTGTGGTGTACTAGTTCCTGAATCCAACCAAGGACCCCATCCTGTTGAAGATTTTTGAAGGGCGTCTCCTGTTGAATCAGCACCTAAAACCACTACCGGCGGCTGCCAAGGTCCAGACCCTCCGGTACCATCAAATGAATATTCTAACCAGTATGTACCAGCACTTAAAGTAAGACCTGTAATAGCAGCATTTACTTTTTGAATCATTCTTTGTCTACCTCCTTGGTCATCCTCCGCAACTCTAAATGTATTAATATCTTCTACAGAAGTGAACACATTAGTTGTTTGGTCTCCCCAAACTATAGTAGAAGCTGCATCACTTGGGTCTCCATCCCAGATTGTTACATACATTGCATTAATACTAGTGGAGGTAGCACCTGTTTGGTATGCATACCCAGTAATTTCAGTGATTTCAGTTTCAGCAAGTAATTCAAAATCATCTGCAAAACCAAATCCAGCTGCGTTTGAAACGTTTCCACCAAGGGTGTTCATTCCTAATGTAATAGATTCTAAAACACTCAAATCTGGAGTTCCAGCTACATTTACAAGAGGTCCGTTATCGTAGACAACCGTCGCTTGAGTACGTGGGTAAGAAGATGTTGACGCGTTTTGGAAAGTAAACGTATTTGGATCTACTCCATTAACGATAACTTCTCCTACACCATTAGTTCGTTCATTAAAATTAGTCCAACTTGAATTAGCTTTAGAGCTACTCAAATTTGTTTGCGCCTCGCTATTCGGAACTGCGCCGAAAAACAACATGGTAGACATAAGCCATGTTCCGCATAAATACTTTGGTATTTTTTTCATCATAATTAAAAGATTTGGGATTAATAATTAAGTTATTATAAGAAGTAAGCACGGCTTACCATTTTTTATTTGTGTAACACATTACAGCAATCAAAACTTAACTCATATAGTTATAACATTTTACAACTAAATAGCATTCGATACATTTTTGGAATGGAGTCTTTGGAAATTACATCTACCGCCGTTGTACGTTTTGCAAGTTTGTTAATTCTGTGATTTACAATTTTAGCAAGACGATTTAGACTTCCTTAATTTAATAGCACAAAAATTGATTTAATGTGTTTTTAAATTAAGGTTTTAAGGAATTAATAAAAGCTAAAATTTTTTGCTTTGAAGAAAGAGCAGGGGATGTAAGAATAGCAGCGAATAAGTAATTTACTTTCATAATTCGAGGTTAATTAATGTTAATTCCTTTCAAACTTAGGAATAAATTATGATAAAAACCAATTCTTTTAAAATCTTTTTTAAAAAATAAAATCCTCTTAATAAAAACGCTCTAAGCCATAGTAAAATCAAGCTTTTTCAGTAACTACCTGTCAATCAGAAACATCCAATTTTACGATGTTTTTCCACTTAAAATGAACTGTCTAATTTTCATTATTTTTATAATAATAAACACACATATATTTCATTATTAATCATTTAACATAATTAACTAGGTTTCATTTATTTATTTCTTAAATACTTGATATTTTAACCTTTGACAAACCGTTAAATAGTCTAAAGCAAGTTTTATTTGGAAAAGGTTTTATAGAGGAGTTGAATAAGACTAAAAAATTAGAAATCAGGATGGCTTAAATGAGGATTAATTATTTAAAGCGTTTATTGGAACTTGAATGGGCAATGTTGGAAGTGTTTAAAGGAATTCTGATGAGGTCATTAGCGAACTCAAGATTCTATTTGTAGAATATTTATAAAAATTAGTACTGATTAAATATATAAATTGATATTAAAAGAAAGTTCTTGATATTGATGGTTTAAGGCCAATAACAGTAGCTTGAATTAGCAAATAAAATCGCTTAACCCCTTATTAATAAAGGACTAGGTAAGATGGTAAGGTGATTTTTGTTTTAACCATCCATCCCATTAATGAATGTCTCCACAAACTCCACTACCTTGTTTAGAAGTCTATCGCCAATAGATTTTCTTTTTAATACAGATGGTTTATCACCATCAATTAAATCAAGGAGTTCATCACGCAAAGGCTCGCGTTCGGCGTAGAGATAGTCCTCTATTAGTTTTTGGGTTTTTTCGGAAGATAGATGCTCTTCTTTTACAAAAGCTTCAAAGGCTTTTTGTTGCTCCTCTGTCCAGAACTTATCAAACTCTTGTGGAATGGTATCTGAATCCTCTATGACAGGTAAATTCTCCTGAATAAACTTTTCAATTAATTCGCGCTTACTTCTTAGATTTGCTTCACCTGTTAAAAGATCCACGACTTCTTTTTTCTTTGCTTCTTGTTCTTCTTTATTGGCGCCTTTCATATCTGCCAACAACTTCAATATATAAGAAACATTGATGTCGTCACGGTGAATTAGTTCCAATTCAAAATCTACATCTTCAAGAATAGAAACTTTTTCTTTGCTATGATCCTGTTTTACCTTCTGCCATAAATCCAAATACTTACTTCGGAAATCATTGAACAGCTGCTCTTCCATTTCTAAGTCTGCCCAATCGAAATTAGCAAAAGTGGTCATTGTATTTTTTAAGCGCATTAACTCTCTAAACGCTTTAATAAACTCCAATTCATCTTCTTCGCTTACAAGATCGTTTACACTATTAACCGTTGGCGTGATTTCAAGTAGCTTGTTATAAGCTTCATTAAACTTCTCGGCATAATCCTCATAGGGTTCCATAATAATCACCTCAATAGCTTCCTTATTACTAAAGAGTGTGATGGCCTGGTCTGTAACTTGCTTTAGGTTTCGGAAAACAACGATGTTTCCTTGTGATTTTAACTCGTTGATAATTCTATTGGTACGAGAATAAGCTTGTATTAACCCGTGATACTTTAGGTTTTTATCTACGTATAAAGTATTTAAGGTTGGGCTGTCAAATCCAGTAAGGAACATATTTACTACCAGTAGAATATCAATTTTACGCTCTTTTACTTTTTTTGAAATATCGTTGTAATAATTGTAAAAAGACTGGCTGTTTTTAGTTGTGAAATTGGAACCAAACATTTGGTTATAATGCCCAATATAACTTTCGAGCTTATCTCTTTTATGCAGGTTTAAACCATACATTCCTTCAGGTTCTGCAGCCATTGCCATTTCGTCTGGAATATAGCCATTGGCGTCGGCATCTTCCTCGTTGGCTACATAACTAAAAATGGTTGCAATTTTAAGATTGTGCTTTCCTTCTTCTTTCTTTCGTTGAAAAATATCGTAGTAGTCTACCAGCATATCTGTACTACTAACACAAAACAGCGCTGTAAATTCTCGCGCGTGCGTTTTGCGATCGTGATTTGCAATAATGTAATCTACTATCTTCTCTAGACGTTTTGGAGATTCCATCAACTCCTTGCGATCGATGTCTTCTACTTCAATGTCTATTTCCGTGGCACTCTCTTTTTTCTTGTATCTACCTACATATTCTACTGAAAACTTTAAAACGTTTTCATCTTTTATAGCATCGGTAATTACGTATTTATGAAGGCACTCGCCAAAAAGTTCTTTGGTGGTTCTTTTTCCTAATTCATTTTTTACAGCATTATCTGCAAAAATTGGAGTGCCCGTAAAACCAAACATTTGGTGATCGTTAAAGAAAGCTTTTATGCGGTTATGAGTTTCGCCAAACTGACTGCGATGGCATTCATCAAAAATAAACACAATGCGTTCATCCTTCAATTTTTCCATCTTGGCCAGATACTTCTTTTTGCTGATAGCAGTATTTAGTTTCTGAATAGTAGTGACAATTAACCGTGTATCATCACTAAATTGCTTTACTAAGGCTTTGGTATCATCGGTGCCATCTACACTACCTTTGGAAAAGCTGTTGAACTCTTTTATGGTTTGATAATCTAGGTCTTTTCTATCAACCACAAACACCACTTTTTTCACCTGTGGTAGTTTCATAATTATCTGACTTGCCTTAAAAGAAGTCAATGTTTTTCCCGAGCCTGTAGTATGCCAGATATAGCCATTGTGATTACTATTCTGAACTTTATCAATAATACTTTCCACCGCGTAATACTGATATGGCCTTAGCACCATAAGTATTTTATGGGTTTCGTTTAGCACGATGTACTTACAGATCATCTTAGAAACGTGGCAGGGCTCTAAAAACTCACTGGTAAAACCGTTAAGAATATTGGTTAATCTATTGTTTTCCTTATCGGCCCAATAGAAGGTCTGTTTAAAGGATTGGTTTCTATTATTAGCGTAATATTTAGTGTTTACACCATTGCTGATTACAAAGATTTGCACGTACTGGAACAATGCCGACTTTGAGCCAAATGAATGCCGCTGGTAGCGGTTAATTTGGTTAAAGGCTTCTTTCATTTCAAGACCTCTACGCTTTAGTTCTATCTGCACTAAAGGCAAACCATTTATTAATAGCGTAACATCGTATCTGTTCTTGTAATCGCCTTCCATAGTAACCTGTTGGGTAACTTGGTATTCGTTTTGACACCAATGTTCAGTGTTTAGAAACTCAAAATAAAGGTTATCGCCATTGTCGCGGACAATGTGTTGCTTCTCGCGAAGGGTTTTTGCTTTTTCGAATACAGAACCTTTGCTTAGAATGTTGAGTATACGGGCAAATTCATTATTTGTAAAAGTAGTTTTGTTGTGCTTTTCTAATTGGATTTTTAGATTGGCCAATAATGCAGCTTCATCAGGAATGCTGACTTTGGTGTAGCCGATGGTTGATAGCTGTGCTACCAATTGATTTTCTAATACTTGTTCTGCTTGTGTACTCATATCTTTATTTCCAAAGTGGTTCTTTTTGCCATTGTGGTTTTATTCCTAAAGCATTGGGATCTACATTGGGGTATTTTTTGAATAATTCGTTTAATTGAGTTGAAAAGCCATTCTTAGGTTGAATTGTATTTAATAAATACTGCATTAAACATATATGTATATATAACCTAGAAAATTCATGCTGTCGAGGTACATTCTCTTTTTCATTAATCCAAGGATTTGGAGGTTTAGGAAGTAGTTTTACAGTAGCTGGTAAATTTCTATTCCATAAGCGTGAATGATGCGCACAAAAATTTCTTATTTGGGCAATTGATTGCAGCCAACTTGGTAAGTAAGTGTGGTTTACAGCACCAAATTCTTTGGCAATTGTATCTTTTGCTTTTATAGTATGTTTTAAATTACCATATAGTTTTGATAAGTTGCCGAAACTCACTTGCTCTAAACTTTTCCAAGCTGGTGGAAACCTAAAATCATTTTTATATTTTTTAAAATGACTTTTGATGGTAACATCTTTGCTTCTTGCTCTTGTAATCTCTTCTTCTATTTTAGCAAGCGTTTTAGAAAATTGTAAACGATCATTAAAAATCTCTGAATTGCAAAACCACCAAGGATCAATCTCATGCGATAAATGATAAATTAGTTTGGTGCGTAAACTAATTTCAATTTTTTCAATTACGCCAAATAATAATAAGCGCAATTCTGCATCAAAATTATACAAAGCAATTACATCTTTAAACTTACTGTTTGGCTTGAAGGTATGCTCTTCTTTATTCTCTTGCATTACATACCAATATTCTCCTAAACGGTAATAGCTAATGTTGGCCAAATACTTTGCAGCGATTATGTAATTTGGAATTTCTAAACCACGTTTTTGAAGTTGGTTTATTTGCTCCTCTATGGTGAATGCCTTTTTGCTAAACATAGAAAGGTAGTATTAAAAACAGCAAAAAAGGAAGGGTATATAAAGCAAAAGACACACCCTGGGACGCTGTTCTTATGGGTAGCGTGGTGTGTACTGTTGGTACAAATATACAAACTATATGGGATATATGACTATGTTTTAACATATTTTACTGCAATTTATTACCGTTAGTATTTACTGCAAATTATTGTATCACACAAACATCTGCTGCAACAACCCTTTTTTATAGGTTTTCGTTTTTTCTATCTGCTTATCTACCAATTCAATTTTTTTATCAATAGCGGATAAAAAATTGGCGATTTTGGTTTGTTCTTTTAAACATGGAAAAGAAATTTTAATTTTTGAATATGCTGAAATCCAAAACCTTTTATGTTCATCACCTTTTGGGTAATTTATCATTTGCATAACATTGTAAAGAAACCTTATATCAGATATCTCAGGATTATTTTTTAAAATTTTCATTGCGGATGATTTTACTTTAAAAGGAAAAGCAACAAATTGGGTAGCCATTGTAAAATCATCAAAAATAATAACAGGAAATGATTGATAAATATTTTCAGTTTCGTTTGTATAGCCTAAAATGAATGATTTTCCAGCGGTTAAAACTGGAGTTTTATATTTATCATTATATTCGGTTGAGTTAACAATGTACTTTGTAGGCTGTTCATAATCCAATAATGTTCCCAACTTCTTCTTCTCCCAATCAGGAAAATCCTTGCCTTCATCATCCACTTCGGCTCCGCTCAGTGCTGGCCTAAATCGCAACTCCTGCTTAAATAGCTGCTGCGTCAGGCCTTTTTTATACTCCTCCAACAGGCTTTTCTTTTTTTCTAAGCTTTGCAGGCGGTTGTCTATGGCCGTTAGGAATGTGGCTATTTTTTGTTGTTCTTTTAAACCTGGATATGAAATCTTCGTTTTATGCAATTCCTTGCCAGATATCCCTTGAACGGTTGTGCCTATAGCTTTTTTATTTATAGCTTTTTGAAAAACAGATGAAAGCATATAGTACAGTAAATATGAGTTGGTAAGATTATCATTTCCTCTGAATTTAATCACTCTTTGAGCTAGAGCTATGTTTTCCAAATTAACCTGAGCTACATTACCCATTGGTGCTTCAGTTGTAAATAACACATCACCAATCCTTGGCCTGCCTTTACTCATTACTGTCGAGTAATCTATCTTGTCTACATATTCTTTCGAACAATTATAATCGATAAATCCTTTCTTAATATTTTTAGCTGTAACCAAAAAATGACCTTGTTCAGACTTTTGAGGTGCCCTTCCTCTATAATCTACATAAGAGGTAACATTATTTAAATGTGATCTTTCCCAATCCTCTTTAAACTCCGGAAATCTCAATTCTGGCACTAATCGTTTTTCGTTCTGCATCTTAAAAAGGAGTTTTAATATTCAATTCGGCACAGAATGAAGCGATAAGGGCGTCAGTTTCTTTTAAATTAGCATCTAAAGCCTGTATTTCTTCGGCTACAGCTTTAATATCCACAGGTTCTTCTTCTTCAAAGGTATCTACATAGCGTGGAATGTTTAAGTTGTAGTCATTCTCAGCTACTTCATCTAAAGAGGCTACATAACTGTATTTATCTTCGCTCGTACGATTGCGGTAGGTGTTGACTATTTTTTCTATATCGCTGTCACGCAACATATTTTGGGTTTTCACCTTCTCGTAATGTTCGCTGGCATCGATAAACAGTATATCGTCTGGGTTTTCTTTACACTTTTTAAACACCAAAATACAGGTAGGAATACTGGTGCCGTAGAATATGTTTGCTGGTAAGCCAATTACCGCATCCAAATAGTTTTTCTCTTTGATAAGGTATTCCCGAATAAGTCCTTCGGCTCCACCTCTAAATAACGCGCCGTGCGGCAACACTACTGCCATTTGTCCATTTTCGGCAAGCTGATATATCATATGTTGCACAAAGGCGAAATCGGCCTTGCTCTTGGGTGCGAGTTTGCCGTATTGGCTAAATCTGTCATCACTCATAAAAAGCTGGTTGGCACTCCAATTAGCAGAAAAAGGAGGATTTGCAACAATGGCTTCAAAACGGAGATCTAAATGCTGTGGATGCTCTAAGGTGTCTTCTTGTTTAATATCAAAATCACGATAATGCACGCCGTGCAAGATCATATTCATTCGCGCCAAGTTGTAGGTGGTGCGGTTAAGTTCTTGTCCGTAAAAGTTGGTTACTTCTTCCACTTCCTTCGCAACCCGCAAGAGCAATGAGCCACTACCACAGGTTGGGTCATACACAGATCTAAGTTTGGTTTTTCCTGTTGTAACCAACTTTGCTAAAACCATACTCACTTCTTGGGGCGTGTAAAATTCGCCTGCCTTTTTACCTGCACCACTGGCAAATTTGCCAATAAGATATTCATAAGCATCGCCAAGAACATCAAGTTCAGTTTGCTCTAATTTAAAATCTATTTTATCTAAATGAGCTAGAACTTTAGCAATAATTTCATTTCGGGCTTCTGGTGTTTTCCCTAGCTTGGTAGAGTTTAGATCCATATCCTCAAAGAGGTTGTCGAAATCTTCTTCACTCTCCGTTCCCATCGTACTGTTTTGTACGTTGTTTAAGATTTTCTGTAAATCTTCGAGTATAAAGTTATGCTTGGTGTTGTAGCTATGAACTTCTTCGGCAGCTAAATCTAAAGCAATTTCCTCATTGTGATTCCCACGTTTGGCCACTGCGCTAAACAGTTCTGAAGGTTTTAAAAAGTAGCCTAGTTTTTCCAAAGCTTCTTCTCGAATGGCTGCAATATATTCCTTGCCATTTTCAGAATTTTCGTCTATATCAGTGAACACTAAACCGTCTGGTTTTAAAATAGTGTTCGCATAAATCTCCATGCGTTCGGATAAATACTTGTAGAAAATAAACCCTAAAATATAATCGCGGAACTCATCGGCGTTCATTTTACCTCTAAGGGTGTTGGCAATATTCCAAAGTTGTTGTTCGAGTTGTTTTTTATGATCTTCAGACATTAGGTAGCTACTTTTTTGAAAAAAAACTAAAAATATGATTTTAATCTGACTTGACAAAAGCTTTAATAATGGCTATATCTATCGATTGCTTTTTTACTGTTAAGCACGTTTGATAGCATGACTACACCTTGCTCTGTAAAGGCAAATGGAAAAATAAAAGTAGTTTTTAACACTTTAATATTGATACGGTTTTCCGTAAGAAAATTTTAATTTCAAGTTTATTCTTGAAAACCTAAAATTCTTATGTAAATGAATTAAGGTTTCAAGCAAAAATCGATTTTTTCCATTATCATTTGAAACCTTTCTTCTTGGGTCTCATAAAAAAGATTTGCAAGCATAGCCTCTTGAAGCTTTGGACTATTTTTTATAGATTTTAACTGTTCCAAAAGGAATGTTTTTACTTCTCCTTTTTCGTCACACACTATCTCGTGCCAATCTGTACGATTGTCTAAAATATAGGTTATATCTTCAAAATCGTGACTAAATCGAGGATCGGAACCACCACGATCTAAATGTGCTGTAAATTTACTTGCTAAAAAATAACTCAATGGCATTATTTGAATGGTTAAACCATCAATATCTACTTGTTGTAAATTATCAAAGCCACCTTCAAACCAAGGATTAGCTGGTGCCCAACCTACAGGTTTTGTTGCCATAACATCAACCAAAACATCATCAAATTTAAAGCGACATATAACATCTAAATCGGCAGTTTGTTTAAAACCTCTTTTAGATAGTTCTTCCCTTATTTCTTCTAAATGAGCTACGGAAGCTACTTTTATACTAATATCAATATCCTTTGTAGGACGTACATCATCTGCTGCTGGGTCATTAATGTATAGACTTACTGTTGCTCCTCCTACATAAATTACTTGACTATTTAGGTCTCCTAGAGCTTTAGCAACCTTTTGGATAACTTTTCTATTTATGATAGTATTTTTCATACTAATTAAGTCTCTCTTTTAATTCATCCATAGCCATTTTCTGTTCTCTTACATTACCTAAACGTATAGCGTCTAATAAAGCTAATAATTCATAAAGTTTTACATCCTTTAAACAAGCCTTTGGAACATTTGGATGTAATGGTTCAACAGAAAAACCTCTTTGACTCCCTTCGCTATATGGCCAAACAAAATTTTGGTTACTTTGAATCTTATTTATCAAAGGCATAGCACTATGAGCCGTAACGATACCTCTTACCATTGCTCCAGGCTTTTGAGGATACACATACTTGAGGCCAAAAAACACAAATTCTTGAACTGCTGACATTAGTACTCTTTTCTTATTACTTGCGATTAAACCTGCCATCACACTTCTGTTTAATGACTCGCTTACTTCACTTTGACTTATATAAAGTTCATTAGCTATATCTTTCATATACCATTGTTCCTTTCCTTTGGCTATAATTTTCAATAATATAACTATGTCGTGAGGGCGCATTCCGCTATGTTTTTTCATTACTTGTACATTTGTAATTCGCGATTCGCGATATGCGAATTTACTAAATTTTTATTTGGTTTCAATTACAAGATAGTTATTGTGCTTTTCTCTGTGAATTAAACCTACTTCTACAAATTTGGTGATGTAGCCTTCTGAAGTTTTATGTGAAATGTTTTATTTGCAATATAAATCATAAAAAGAGAAGAATAAAACCTAAAAACGGATCATTCTCAAAAGTTGTGTGTGAATTGAAATATTCAATAAATAGCCTAAAATAAAAAAGTCCCAACCTTAAAAAGATTAGGACGCCAAATGGGGAACGGCATAACCTAAAAGCTTATAGCCTTTAGGTCATGCCACCCACAGTCACATGGGCCGAAATTGAAATATTCAATAAATAGCCTAAAATAAAAAAGTCCCAACCTTAAAAAGATTAGGACGCCAAATGGGGAACGGCATAACCTAAAAGCTTATAGCCTTTAGGTCATGCCACCCACAGTCACGTGGGCCGAAATTGAAATATTCAATAAATAGCCTAAAATAAAAAAGTCCCAACCTTAAAAAGATTAGGACGCCAAATGGGGAACGGCATAACCTAAAAGCTTATAGCCTTTAGGTCATGCCACCCACAGTCACATGGGCCGAAATTGAAATATTCAATAAATAGCCTAAAATAAAAAAGTCCCAACCTTAAAAAGATCGGGACTTTTGTTGGCCCACTAGGGCTCGAACCTAGACTCTTCTGGACCAAAACCAGACGTGTTGCCAGTTACACCATGGGCCATTTCCATAATGAGGTTGCAAATTTAATACATATTTTGGCTTGTACAAACTTTTTCGAAAAAAATTTCACCTTCTTTTTTTAATTTCAATTTTTACTCCTAAAAAAATAACATAGCAATTTGAACGTTACACCATTTACCTATGTAAGCTATATATATTATTAGTAAATTCGTGCCATCAAAACTTTAAATGTACTTATGGGTCCTTTCAACTTTAAAAAATGGAACAATATCACAGGTTGGATTGTTTTTGCTATAGCGCTTACTACTTACTGGCTTACAGTAGAACCTACAGCAAGCTTTTGGGATGCTGGCGAATATATTACCACTTCAAGTAACCTTGAGGTAGGTCACCCTCCAGGTGCTCCATTATACCAATTACTTGGGGCATTTTTCTCAATATTCGCACCAGATGCCACATATATCGCACTTACCATTAACCTAATGTCGGTATTCTCAAGTGCATTTACCATATTATTTATGTTTTGGTCGCTTACAATATTGATGACCAATCTAATTTCTAAAAAACAAGAAATAGAAAAAACCAACGCTTTAGCAATCTTAGGAAGTGCTGCTGTTGGTGCTTTAGCCTTTGCTTTTACAGATAGCTTCTGGTTTAACGCAGTAGAAGCCGAAGTATATGCAAGTGCGGCTTTTCTAATGTCGGTTTTGTTTTACACCGCGCTTCGTTGGGAACGCGAAATGCTTGAACCAAGAGGGAATCGATGGGTAATTCTTATTGCCTTTATTATCGGACTTTCATTTGGGGTGCACTTTATGGCGCTACTTACCATTCCTGCTATAGGTTTCTTATACTTCTTTAAGCATTACAAAACAGTTACAATCAAGAATTTTATCATTGCAAACGTAGTTACTGTAGCCATCCTACTCTTTATCTTTAAGCTATTGCTACCAATGTCTATGAAATTCTTTAGTGCTTCCGAAGTGTTTTTTGTAAACAGCGTAGGCCTTCCTTTTAACTCCGGAACCATAATAGCTGCTTTACTTTTCGTTGTAGTATTTATCTACACCTTGCGATTAACACGTAAAAAAGGTTTTGTACAACTTAATACAATTCTGCTTTGTGTGCTTTTTATCTTTATTGGATTTAGCAGCTGGTTAATGCTTCCAATCCGTGCTAATGCAGGAACAGTAATTAATGAGAACAACCCAAACAACGCCCGTGAACTCTTAGCGTATTACAATAGGGAGCAGTATCCAGAAACACATTTGTTTTATGGACCACATTTCACTGAAAGCTATGTAGGTCTAGATGAAAACAATCCGTATAAGGACGATAAGCCAAATTACGAAAAAGATGAAGCTACCGGGAAATATGTTATTGTAAACAATTACAAAAACGCAAGTCAAAACACAGATGACGCCCAAAAAGGATTTTTACCACGTATGTGGAGCACCGAACACAGCGCCAACTATATGGAGTTTACTGGCGGATTAGATTTTTCGGTTAAAGCTGAATATCTAAACGAGCCTAGATTGATTGATGAAGTAAATAAATTTAAACAAGCTCACGCTCAAGGTTTGGTTGATACCAAGGACTTCGACAAATTCCTAAAGAATTTCGGTCAGTTTTTAGATATTAAGAGGCCTACCTTTCTTCAGAATATGAAGTTTATGTTCGAATATCAATTTGGATATATGTATTGGCGCTACTTTATGTGGAATTTCACAGGTAGACAAGACGACATCCAAGGTCAGTACACCGATCTACACGGGAATTGGCTGAGTGGAATTAAGTTTATAGACGAACTCCGCTTAGGAAGCCAAGACAACTTGCCAAGCGATATAAAAAACAATAAAGCACGAAATACTTACTTTTTCCTTCCCCTTATTCTAGGAATTATAGGCTTAGTTTTTCATTTTAAAAACGATCAAAAGAGCTTTTGGGTATTATTAGTGTTCTTCCTGTTTACCGGACTTGCCCTAAAAGTTTACCTCAACGAACGACCCTTCGAACCTCGTGAAAGAGATTATGCTTTAGTGGGTAGTTTTTATGTGTTTGCAATGTGGATTGGTTATGGTGCCTATGCCCTTTTCGATCTTGCAAAGGAATATATAAAACCTAAAATTGCACTTCCGGTGGTAATGATTGCTACTGCTTTGGCAGCGCCTATATTATTGGCATCACAAAACTGGGACGATCACGATCGTAGCAACCGCTACACTGCCCAAGCAATGGGGAAAATGTACTTAGATTCCTGCGATGAAAATGGAATTGTATTTACTATTGGAGATAACGACACTTTTGCCCTTTGGTATATTCAGAATGTGGAGGGTTATCGTCAAGATGTGCGTGTGGTAAACACAAGTTTATTCCAAACGGATTGGTATATAGACGATATGAAGAAAAAAGCTTTCACCAGCGACCCAATACCCTCACAATTAACCCATCACAAATATAAAGCGGGTACTCGCGATTTCCTTATTCACCAAAGAACAAATCAAGATACTATTGACATTAAAACTTGGATGAATTTTGTTGCAAGCGACAGTCCTGCCACGCAAATGCAATTACAAAATGGTCAACAAGTGCATACATTCCCTTCAAAAGTAATTCGCATTCCTGTAGATAAGGAAGCAGTTTTAAGAAACGGAATTGTTGACGCTAAAGACGCCGATAAAATTGTTCCTTATATCGATATTAATGTAAAAGATGACGTTATCTACAAAAACCGTATGATGATGTTGGATATAATCGCAAACAACAATTGGGAGCGACCAATCTACTTTAGTGGTGGAAGCTTTGGTGACGACGATTACATCTGGATGAAAGAATACCTACAGCTTGAAGGTGTAGTGTATAAATTAGTACCAATTAAAACACCAATGAACAACCGCAACCCTTATGAAATGGGTCGTATAGACAGCGATAAGATGTACGATATCGTTATGTCTTGGGATTGGGGTAATAGCGGTAGCCCGGATATCTATCACGATACTGAAACACGGAGAAATGGTATTACCTACCGAAGTAATTTAGCGCGTCTTGCAGAAACCTTAATTAATGAAGGGAAAGAAGAAAAAGCTGAAAAAGTACTAGACCTTGGGATGGAAAAAATGCCGGTGAAGTATTTTGAATACTACTCGCTCCTGGAGCCTTTTGTTATAGGATATTACGAATTAGGTAAAAAAGAAAAAGCGCGTCAAGTATATAATGATGTTACTAAGATTTACCAAGAACATCTTATTTACTACAACGGTCTTAAGTTTAATAGACAACGCAATATTGCTTCCGATATCATAAGTGATATGGAGCGCTACAGGAGTTTAATTCAGTTTGTGATTATTTACGACGATGAAGAGTTTGCCAGGTCTGAAGCAAAAAAATTCAACGATTATTTAAAGATGTTCCGTCATTTCTATACTCCAGATGAAGCGATTGACTTAGATCGAGAAATGGAAGCTAAAGAAACTCTTGAAGTGGAATTAGATTCTAGCTTACTAGAAAATATGCAGCTGCAACCTTCTGAAGCTGTTGAAGAGGAATTGCCGGTAAACTAAATTTAAGTATTTGGTTTGTTGAAAGGAAACCTTCAACAAGAACAGACTTTAAAATTAAGAATAGCATTTATAACATTGTTTAAGCTTATTCAACTTTAAAAATTGAAATTTAAAATCGTAAAAATGCCCAGGTTTATTCAGCGGTTATACCCTGAACGGATTTGGGCATTTTCGCGTGCTAAAAATTCAGTTTACCTCACTTTTGACGACGGCCCTATTCCTGAAGTTACGCCTTGGGTGTTAAACGAACTAAAGAAACACCAAGCCAAAGCAACCTTCTTTTGTATTGGCAACAACATTCAAAAGCATCCTGAGGTTTTTAAAAATGTAATTTCTGAAGGTCATACAGTAGGGAATCACACCTACAACCATTTAAACGGATGGAAGACAAAAACTTCAAATTATATCGAAAATACCGAAAAAGCCTCTAAGCAAATACTCGATACCATAAAACAAATTAGTGGTATGGATCAGAAGTCATTTGGCTCAAAGTTATTTAGACCTCCTTATGGGAGAATAACTTCAAAACAAGCTAAAATACTTCAGAAGAAAGGCTATAAAATTGTAATGTGGGATATAATAAGTTTTGATTACGACGCTTCCATTTCAAAGGAAAAGTGTCTTCAAAATGTACTGAAAAACATAAAGCCTGGAAGTGTTGTGGTATTTCACGACAGTTTAAAAGCCGAGAAAAATCTCAGGTATACTTTACCTAAAGTATTGCGTTATATCTCTGAAAAAGGCTGGAAGTGTGCCTCACTTTAATATATAGTTACTAAAAACAAATCTTTAGCAACTAAATATATTCTTTAATAAGTCCGATAAGAGTATCGGCATCTTGTTCACCTCCTTGTCGCCATTTCATCTCTGCATCTTTATAAATCATAAATGTAGGAAGGTTTTTAACGCGTAAAGCATCAGAAAGTTCCTTGTTTTTTTCTACATCTATTTTTATGACGCGTGCATTTTCTCCTAAAGCAGTGGCTACTTCACGCAATACTGGATGCATCTTTTTAGAAGTTTCATCCCATTCTGCATAAAAGTTTAATAGCACTGGAGTGCGGCTTTCAATTAATTCTCCGAATTTCGACATTCATCTAATGTATTAGTTGAACAATGTATTACAAATATAATAAAATAACTTCCTAATGTTACGTAGCACCTGTAATGTATGCTTAGGAATAGTTTGGTGTGTTTCACTTAACCACTTTACAAGATAACAATTAATTAGTTAGGCTTCTCTTAAATTTTTACTGCTTTTAGTTTGAGTTTGACCTTTTTTAAGTTTAATCACAGTTATTTCCGGCCACATCCCCATTCTTCCTGGATAACCTAGAAATCCAAAACCTCGATTTACGTTTATATATCTTCCAAAATCTTGATAAATTCCTGCCCAATTTTCATACCTGTACTTTATTGGGCTCCATTTAAAAACTCCAGGAATATCAATACCAAACTGCATCCCATGTGTATGACCGCTGAGAGTAAGGTGAAAGTTTCGTGGGTCTTTTTTTACTTCAGATTGCCAATGTGAGGGATCGTGACTTAAAAGGATTTTAAAATCTTCTTTTGAAATTCCTTCACAAGCTTTGTCGAGATCCCCTGCTTTTTTAAAACCGTTTTCTCCCCAATTTTCAACTCCTACCAAAGCTATTTTCTGACCGTTTTTAGTAATAAATCGGTTCTCATTCAAAAGCAAATCCCAGCCCATTTCTCTTTGGCTTGATTTTAGCCTGTTAAGGTTTTCTATTTTTTCTGAAGCACTATTCCACTTTACATAATCGCCATAATCGTGATTTCCTAAAACCGAGAAAACACCGTGTGGGGCTTTTAATGTGCTAAACAACCCTTTCCAATCGTCCATTTCTTCAGCGAGATTATTTACCAAATCCCCTGTAAACACAACCATATCACTTTGCTGTTCGTTGATAAGATTAACGGCGTATTCAACCTTGTTTCTATTGCTAAAACTGCCAATGTGAACATCGCTAATTTGTGTAAGTGTAAACCCATCAAACTCATCAGGTAAGTCGTCAAATTCTAATGCGTATTTTAAAACTTTGTAATTGTACCTCCCTTGAATCATTCCATAAATTAAAGAGGCAAATGGAATAGCAGCAATTCCCAAGGCGAGTGTACTTACAAACTTTCTTCGCGAAGCCATAAATGGTGTTTCACTGCTTCCTGCTACTTTCATATAAGTACCCACAAAAAACCTCCCTATATCTTCAGCAAACATAAAAATAACGAGCAGTAATTTTGGAACAAATAGCGCAAGGAAAGCTCCAAATACATACATAGTGCTTATCCCCATGTTCTTTCCTGCTCCCATTGCCGACAGCTCATAAATTAAAGCTCCCAAAACAGCTAGTGACAGCAAAACATAAATACCGTAAACAAAGGGATTTCTAGTAAGTGTTTTCACAGCCTGAAAGGCATAAATATCAACGAGAATATAAACTGAAATAAAAATAAACCAACGCATAGTGTAGATAGAATTTTTAAAAGTAACAAGACTGGAAAACCTTTATCGCAAACTTCACTTTATTTTAACGATTATCAAAAACGGCATGTTTTTAAGCCATATAATATTATAAGCAATAAAATAGTTTAGTGCCCCATCCCTTTATATAATCTCAGTGCTATAAAGCTGTTAAATATTATTTTAGTATTTTAGAATCAGAATACTAAATATTGAGAACCTCACTTCTTTTTTTAGCTATTATTATCGGCTTTTCTGGATTTTCACAAAAAAATCCAGAAACTAATGCTGCGGTTATAGATTCTCTTTTAAAGGTCACTGAAAGCTTATCTTCAGCAGATGAAAAAATAACAGCATTAAACACTTTTATTAGCAATTTACGATATGGAGCGGGAAGTGAAAAGCTCATCAAAAAAGCGGAAGAAGTTTCTACCATAAGCAATACTCCCAAGCTTCTCGCCACAACATATTATTTTTACGGAAACTACTATTACTACAATTCGAAGTTAGATTCATCACTTTATTATATCGAAAAATCAAAATCCTTAATTGAGGAAGAGGATTTGCCATTCTTAAAGTCTTCATTGTACAATACTGAGGGTGGCGTTTATAGAATAAAGGGAGATATGCCACAGGCACTTGCACTAACCCTTAAAGCACAGGAATTTTTAGATAAAGTAGATACCAACAAGCTAAATGATCTAGATCTTAGAAAATTAAAAAAAGAGCGATTGTCCCTAGACAATAGTATTGCTAATTTCTATAATCAAATGGAAGAGTACGACAAGGCCTCCATTTATTATGACAAAGGGTATAAAGATGCCTTAAACGACAAATCATACATAGCTGCTGGAGTTTTCATTACTAACAAAGGTGATTTGTTTTTAAAAACTAACAAACACGAACAAGCATTAGAAGCTTTTCTCAAAGGAAAAGAATTAAAGGAAAAAGGTAACGCACCTCCTGTAATGCTAGTAAATTCAGATTTAAACATAGGAATTGCGCACACAAACATGAACAATTTTGAAGATGCCTTGCCCTATCTAAACACTTCGATCGCCTTTTATGAAAGCAATAATATGTCTGGCCGACTAGCAGAAACACTAGCTTATAGAGGCGACTTATTTTTAAAGCAGGGAGAATATTCGCAAGCAATTGCCGATTGCGAAAAAGCCAAAGCAATGACTTCCATGTCTGATGGAATACAAGTATTTTCCAAAGCATGTAACTGTTTGTACACAGCATATAAAAGCACTGCCGACCTAAGCAAATCGCTTGAAAATTTTGAATTATTTGTCGATGCTAGAGAAACTATTTTTAATGAGAAAAACATTAGAAAACAAACCCAACAGGAAATGCAGTTTGAATTCAATAAAACTTCTGCACTTAAAAATGCCGAAATATCGGCACGTAAAAAAGAAAGTCAACTTTATGGTGTTCTTTCAGGCATAGGTTTTCTATTTGCAGGATTTTTAGGGTTTTTCTTTTATAAAAACAGAAAGAAAAACCGCTCTTTGGCAAAACAGAAAAAACTACTAGAAGCTACTATTGACGAGAAAAACGTGCTGTTAAAAGAAACTCATCACCGTGTAAAAAATAGCTTCCAAATAGTTTCATCACTCCTCTATCTTCAGTCCGAAAGCATGGAAGATAAAAAAGCACAAGTTGCCCTTCGTGAAGCTCAAAACAGAGTGAAGTCGATGGTGTTAATTCATCAAAGACTTTACAACAAAGACCAATTAGTAGGGATTAACAGTAAAGAATATTTGGAAGCATTAACCAAAGATATTTTTGAAACACATCAATTTAAAAGTGAAGTTTTACCTTACAAATTAAATATTGAACCTATAGTATTGAGTATTGAAACAATAACCCCTATAGGTTTAATTTTAAACGAATTAATTGTCAATGTTTTAAAACACGCTTATAAAACTATTAAACCAGAAAGCATTCTTTTAATTGATTTCAGAAAAATAGATGACGAGCTTGTGTTAAAGGTTCTTGATAATGGACAGGGTTTTGAAGGCGAAATTAAAGATACCTCATTCGGAATTAAATTAATGAAGGCATTATCAAAAAAACTAAAAGCTACTTTAGATTATAATTCGACAGTAAATAAAGGCACTGAAGTAATTTTAAAAATTAAAAAGTTTGAAATACTTTGATTAAACTAAGCTAAATATTTTGAGTAAATTAAATATATACATAGTTGAAGACGATCCGATAATCGCAATAACCTTAGAGTCTATTTTGCAGAAAAATGGATACAGTGTTTGCGGACATGCCGATAATGTGGACGAAGCATTAACCGAAATTAAAAGCAACAAACCAGATCTTGTTTTAGTAGATATTCAACTCGATGGTGAAAAAGACGGTGTTGATCTAGCAGAAAACCTAGACATGCTTAACAAACCTTATTTGTACCTAACGTCTCAAACAGATCCGCATACCATAAAAAGGGTTAAGCAAACGCGCCCATTGGGGTATATTGTAAAACCATATACTGAAAATGGATTGCGAAGTAATATTGAAATTGCTTGGAATAACTATATTCACGATGAAGAATTTCTTTCTTTTTCAGCAGATAATGAACTTTATAAAATAAAGCAATCACAAATTCTCTACCTGAAAGCCTATGACAATTACTGCTATGTTATAACTACCACACGTAAGTATTTAGTCCCTAAAACGCTCAAGTACTTATCCTCTCAACTCAACCAAGAAAAGTTTGTTAAAACACATCGTTCCTATATAATCAATTTATTAAAAGTTGATGCGTTGTGTAAAAATGTTGTAATTATAAACAACATAGAAATTCCTATTAGCAACTCTCGAAAATCTACGCTAAAACAGCTAATTCAAAGTTAATTTTTCATTCACTAAAAATTACATCGCACTCACTAAAGAATCTAAGTTAATTATTTTTTACAGTTTATATTCGATTTGTAATTATTGGCAAACGCACTTTTAAATAAAGATTTTGTTGCCGATAATGAATCAAATTAAAAAGGTATAAAATTTGGCTATGGTTAAAATCGTAATATATATTGGTTTAGTTAATAGTATTTTAAACCATAGCTTCAATTGAGTTTTCAATTGATAATGAAGATAGCCACGGTGGGGCGTGGCTATTTTTATAAAAAACAATACCGAGATAAATTAAAGTAATTGTGGGGATAATTAATTTATAATTAGAAAACTAACTAACCGTGTTTTCAATATTTCGGTATAAAGGAAAGTCGCTTTTGAGGAGGAGCGACTTTTTCTTATTTAGATAAACACAGAAAGCATAAAATAACCTATAACTTACTTATTTTAAAAGTTTGCGACTTATCAGCCGAGTCAACTTTCACCAAATAAATTCCAGTGTTAAATCCTGAAAAATCTATGGTAGTATTAACCGACTGTGGAAAGTGTTTAGAAATTTCTCTCCCTGCCAAATCGTAAACCGAGATTCTGCTAATTTCTTCTACACTCTGAACATTAATAAAATCTGATGTAGGATTTGGGAATATTAACACCTCATTTATTTCAGGTTCATTTACCAAAAGATTGGTATTTATTCCAAAAATAGTTTCATAAGTCTTTCCACCAAACGTAACTGTCACATTATAAACGCCATCTTCCCAAGTACTGTCTGTAGGCCAAATCCAATAGGCCCAAGCAGCAAAATTATTAGGCCATTCCGAGATAAAATCGTAATCCCAAAGTATATTTCCGTTAGGCTTCTTCACTTGAATATTAGTTATATCGCCTGTTTGAATATCTCGATAGAACAATTTAAAATAAATCGTTTCGCCAGGTAAGAAATTGAGTTCTTCATAAGTACCTTCAATTTCTCCACAGTCATCATCTAATATTTCCGAATAATGAGTAGAAAGCGTAAGTATTTCGGGAACCATATAATCAGGTTGCTCAATCCACCAACTATCAGAATTTAAGTCATTACAAGGTCCAGCGTATGGGTCTATAAGATCTCCGGCAGCATCGTGAACTTCAAAATGTAAATGTGGAATTGTGCTACTTCCCGAGCTTCCGGCCAATCCTAAATACTCACCACTTGCCACGGTATCACCCACGTTTTTAGTTGTTGTACTTCCGTCTTTAAAATGCCAATACCAAGATTGCGACCCATCGGAGTGTTCTAAAATAACGCCGTTCCAATTTGGGTTCCCATTGTTTACACAGTTCTTATCAAAATATCCATCCTTCTTCTGAATTATTATTCCAGGAGCTGCGGCAACTATCTCCATAACATTTTCTTCCATTTTCTTCCATGGATATGGCCACACTACATAATCTGTTCCGGCGTGATTTCCAGTTGCCCAATCATAAGTTCTTTCCCCGCAGTTATAATCTAATAATTGACCACCAGGAGCTATATTGTGATCTACCTGATTGAATAATGAATAATATCCATAATCATTAAATCCTGACTTTGCTTTAAATGGAAGTTCAAAAAGCGGATGTGTAGTTGTTCTATACTGAAAAATTTCTGGATTAACTTCAAGAATTGCTCGTTTATTGGTTTCAATTTCTTGCAAAATATTCTGCCTATGCGCATCGGGAATACACTCTATTTCTGAAATAGTAATAGGATTAAAATAAGCCTGAGACGGAGTGCTGTTTTGAGCAAATACAATAGACGACACGCTCAATAAAAAATAAAATATTGATGTTTTCATAATGTGAGATTTTTAAGATTAGTATGCCTGTTTACCTTTCTATCGAAAAAAAATCAAGAAGTCATCATTTAAAAGCAGTTAACTTGTAAGTGGTATTATATTTTTTCAAAAACTACTTTTAATAATTAGTTATCGTGCATCAATATTTTTCTTTATTTTTGCCGCAGTAAACCCACACTATGGACTACAAGAGAATATTATTAAAACTTTCAGGGGAAGCCTTGATGGGCGAACAACAATACGGGATAGACCCAGTTCGTCTTAAAGAATACGCTCAAGAAATTAAGCAAATAACCGATAGAGGTGTACAAGTAGCTATAGTTATTGGCGGCGGAAACATCTTTAGAGGCTTGGCAGGCGCTAGCAGCGGAATGGATCGAGTTCAAGGTGATCATATGGGAATGTTAGCCACTGTAATTAATGGCTTAGCATTACAAAGTGCACTTGAAAATGAAGATATCCCAACCCGATTACAAAGTGCTATTAACATCAATGAGGTTGCAGAGCCTTTTATTCGTCGTAAAGCAATTAGACATTTGGAAAAAGGTCGAGTTGTAATCTTTGGAGGAGGTACTGGAAACCCATATTTCACTACAGATTCGGCTGCAGTTTTAAGAGCAATAGAAATTCAAGCTGATGTAATCTTAAAAGGAACTCGCGTAGATGGTATTTATACTAGCGATCCAGAAAAAGATAAACTGGCAGAGAAATTTGAATTTATCAGTTTTGAAGACGTGCTTCAAAAAGGATTAAAAGTAATGGACACTACTGCATTTACTTTAAGTCAAGAAAACGAATTACCAATCATTGTTTTCGATATGAATACCAAAGGAAACTTACTTAAAGTAGTTTCTGGTGAAAATATTGGAACAAAAGTAAATTTATAACGCTAACGCCACTTTAAGCGGTTTTTGTGTTATAAAATAATATTGAGTTTTGAGTTTAAAATTCTTAATTTTGAACTATTCAATTTTCAAAAACAGAAACTATAAATAATAAATACGTTCGGTTATCGAACTAAGTCGAGATATGGAAGACGAAATAGACTTTATAATTGATGGTACTAAGGAAGCAATGGCAAATGCGCTAAAGCATCTTGAAAAACAACTAGTAAACATACGCGCTGGAAAAGCTTCTCCTTCTATGGTAGGAAGTGTAATGGTAGATTACTACGGTAGTCCTACTCCATTAAGCCAAGTTGCAAATGTTAGCACTCCAGATGGAATGACAATTTCTATTCAACCTTGGGAAAAAGGCTTAATTCCAGAAATTGAACGCGGTATTCACTTAGCAAACCTAGGTTTCAACCCAATGAACAACGGGGAGAGTGTAATTATAAACGTACCACCACTAACTGAAGAACGCAGAAAAGATTTAGCAAAGCAAGCAAAAGCAGTTGCTGAAGAAGCAAAAATCGGAGTGCGTAACGACAGAAAAAATGCTAACAACGATTTAAAAAACTTAGATATCTCTGAAGACCTTAAAAAGAGTTTGGAAGAAGATGTTCAAGAAATGACCGACACTCACATCAAAAAAATCGATGAAATTTTAGCGAAAAAAGAAAAAGAAATTATGACAGTTTAATTTCCTTTTTCGTTAAACTATATACAATAAAGCGGCACCTGTGCCGCTTTTTTTTATTTTTACGACACTAATCAACAGTTTATTACACCTATGCGTAAGATTTTATTTTTATTCTCCTTTTTAATAGGAGTCACTGCTATTGCGCAAGTAAACAATGAAACAAATAACGATTCTGTAACGGGAATTAAAAAAACTTTTTTAGAATTCTCTAAAGAAAAAGGATATCCCCTTACTACTGGATATTTCCCTGTTGGTTTTTTCGATATCGATTTAAAAACCCTCGTAAAGTACAACAATCACGAAGGATTACGCCTTGGTGTAGGAGGACTTACCAATGACAAGCTTTTTGAAAAGTATAGATTTGGCGGTTATGTTGCCTATGGGTTTAAAGACAAGGAATTTAAATATAGCCTCGGTGGAAGTGCAAGAGTAAACAAAGAAAAAAAAACCTGGATAAGCTTGTACTATACCGATGACATTAAAGAAATTGGTTCTTATGACTTCCTAACCGATGCAAGATTTTACTCGCTATTTGAACCAAGACTTTTAAATGTTATTGAGTTTTACGACTATAAAGAGTGGCAAGCCAATATACAAAGTGAATTATCTCCAAGTATATTGACCGAATTCCGCGTAGCACATTCAGACGTAAACAATTTTGAAGACTACTATTTTATAGATGAAGGAAAGACATATAACCAATACAAATTGGCAGAAGCAATTCTATCTTTCCGCATAAAATTAAAGACAGACACTATAGTAAACGACGACGGAAATAGAGTGACAACCGATAGACTTCCTAAAGTAAGCACACAAATTACAAAAGGATTTAAAGACGTAGCTGGCAGTGATTTTAATTACGCCAAATTTGGACTTAAACTCGATTACGAAATAAAACGAAAAAACCTCTCTTCTACCAGTTTCATACTTCAAAGTGAAATTGCAACGGGAGATTTGCCTTTAACGCATTTATTTCACGCTTTTCCAAACCAACCTATTAAAGAAACACTTATAAAACGTTTTTCTGTAGCAGGTGTACAGAGTTTTGAAACGATGTATTTTGGAGAATTTTACTCCGATAAATTAGCAATGCTTCAAATGAAGCATACCTTTAGGAGGTTTAGATTAGCTGAAAAATGGAATCCAGAATTGGTGTTAATCTCTCGTCACGCTATTGGAGATATGAAGGATACAGACCGTCATTTCGGTATTCCTTTCAACACTTTAGACCATCCGTATAACGAAGCAGGATTAGAACTGAATAAAATAGCACTTGGTTTCGGACTTAGCTTTGCCTATAGATATGGCTATTATAGCCTACCAAATTTTGAAGACAATATATCATTTAAATTTACTTTCAATCTGAAAGTTTAGTAATAAATCTCGTTAGCTGAAAAATAGAGCTTTAACATAGTTTTCCACCTATCACATTGAGAGCTTTCCTAAATTGAGGGTCGTAAATGGAAGAGGTTTTATAAGTCCATTCTCCACCATTCTTCAATAACACTTTTAATATTTTAGGTTCGTTATTAGAAAACATTCGAGCTGTATATGACATTTGGATGTAGAGTTTTCTCCACCATGTTTTATTTGGGTTATAGTGAAAAATCTCTTTTATTTCAGAATACGTAAAAGATTTGTATGCCCAATGGTCAATCGCTTTGATTTCAAAATGCTTATCAAATATTTTAATCGATGGAAACCCGCTCTTTTCAAATATTAAAACTTCTTTTTGCATTTTAAATCAATGGTTATTAGAAAAATACATGTAGTCTACTACCTTATTCTCTTATAATCGTAAATCTAAACAAATTCTAAAACAATTCTTCTAACGCATTAAGATACTCCAAAATACCCTTAAAAATAAATCGCCTACTTATGGGGAATCCTTACCTTTGCGGAATCTTTAAAAAATTGCTTTGAACAAACTTTTTAGCATCGGATTTTGGAGTTGGGTTGCACGATTTATCTTGCGTAACCGAACATGGATTTTAATTGTAATTGCCGCAATTACAGTACTTCTTGCACTTCAGTGGAAAAACATGCGCTTTACATATACCGAAGCCAATCTACTGCCAGATGACCACCCAATAAATCTTGAGTACAATAAATTCCTTTCGCATTTTGGCGAAGAAGGAAACCTTATCGTGATGGGCGTGAAAGATTCGTCTATTTTCACACCTGAAAAATTTAAAGCGTGGAATAAACTTTCTGAAGACATCGGGAAGTTTAATGAGGTAGAACTCACACTTTCGGTAGGTAACCTTCAAAAACTTCAAAAGAGAACCGATACCACAGGTTTCGAACTCGTACCCTTTATAAGAGATTCAATCTTTACCAGTGAAAATTTAGCAGGGTATGAAGACGAACTCTTTAACAAGCTTCCATTTTATGACGGTTTAATTTATAGCCCAGACAAACAGTCTATTCGCTCGGCTATTTATATGAAAAAGGACATCGTAAATACCGCAGCGAGAAAAGATTTTGTGGTTGACGATTTAATTCCACTTATCAAAAAGTTTGAAGAAGATACTGGTGTAAAGGTTTATACCTCTGGCATGCCCTACATCCGTACACTCAACTCACAAAGTATTATTGACGAAATCGGATTATTTATTGGGGCGGCACTATTTATAACCTCCCTGATATTTTTCTTCTTTTTCCGCTCTTGGCGCGCTACGTTTATTTCAATGTTTACCGTGATAATTGGGGTAATGTGGGCCTTTGGATTCTTAGGGTTACTGCAGTATGAAATTACTGTTCTTACAGCGCTAATTCCTCCATTGATTATCGTAATTGGAATTCCAAATTGTATTTTCCTAATCAATAAATACCAGCAGGAAATAAAACTTCACGGAAATCAAGCAAAATCGTTACAACGCGTTATTGCTAAAGTGGGGAATGCAACCTTAATGACCAACCTTACAACTGCCTCAGGTTTTGCTACTTTTATTCTGGTGAATAGTGAATTGCTTAGAGAATTTGGTATTGTAGCTTCTATCAATATAGTGGCGATTTTTTTATTGAGTTTATTCATTATTCCAATTATATATAGCTATATGGCGGTGCCTAAATATAAGCACCTAAAACACTTGAACAAAACGTGGATAAACAGTTTTGTGAATTGGATTGAGCGCATGGTAAAAGAACAACGCATTACCATTTCCATTACGGCACTGCTACTTCTTTGCGCAAGTATTATTGGCATTTATAACATCAAGATTTCTGGTAGTTTAATTGAAGATATGCCTAAAAACACTGGCTTCTTTGACGATATTCGTTTTTTTGAAAAGGAATACGAAGGTATTATGCCATTAGAGATAATGGTAGACACCAAAAAGAAAAAGGGAGTGATGAACCTTGCTACCTTAAAACGAATTGACAGGCTACAAGAACATATTAAGGAAATTCCAGAATTTGCTAAACCGATTTCGGTAGTAGAACTGGTAAAATATTCTAAGCAAGCCTACTACAACGGAAATCCTGACTACTATCAACTTCCTAATAGTCAAGAGCGAAGTTTTATTCTTTCTCACGCAAAAAGCAGTAATACCGATACAAATATGCTTAGCAGCTACGTAGATAGTACAGGGCAGTTTGCACGTATCACAACTTTTATGAAGGATACGGAACCAGATAGATTCGACCGTATAGAAGAAGATCTAAATGCTGAAATCGTCAAAATTTTTCCTGAAGAAAGATACAACGTTACTGTTACTGGAAAAGCATTGGTATTTCAAAAGGGAACTCACTTTTTGGTAAACAACCTTATCCTTTCCCTTTCACTTGCAATTTTCTTAATTGCATTATTTATGGCCTGGATGTTCCGAAGCTTCAAAATGATTATTGTTTCGTTAATCCCTAACCTGCTCCCGCTAATAATAACCGCAGGTGTAATGGGGTTTGTTGGGGTTCCTATAAAACCATCTACTATTTTGGTATTTAGTATTGCATTCGGGATTTCGGTAGATGATACTATTCACTTCCTGGCAAAATACAGGCAAGAGCTAATTGCAAATAATTGGAAAATCAAGAAATCGGTATATGGTGCACTGCGCGAAACTACAGTAAGTATGTTTTACACATCTATTGTACTGTTTTTTGGGTTCTCAGTGTTTACAATATCTAGTTTTGGAGGTACAGTAGCATTAGGAGCATTAGTTTCAATTACGCTTCTTTTTGCTATGTTATCCAACTTGTTATTGTTGCCTACGCTGTTGCTTTCCCTTGAAAAGAGCATTGCAAATAAGCAAACTATGAAAAAGCCTGCTATTGAAATTTTATCTGATGGAGAGGATGAAGAAAATGATGAAAAATTAAAATAGCAAATTCAATTACACATTAAACAAAACCTTATCAATTTGGAATTTGGTGCTTTTACTTTTATGGAATTTTATTTAAAAGTATCTTTGTTCCACTTAAAATATGACCATGCGACACAAAACTATTGATGAATTGCTGAATAGCGAAAAAACCCACATTGAAGTAACTGTAAAAGGTTGGGTTCGCTCATTTAGAAGTAACAGATTTATAGCGCTAAATGACGGATCAACAATTAATACGCTTCAATGCGTAGTGGATTTTGAAAATTTTGAAGATGAAGTTCTAAAAAAGGTGACTGTTGGTGCAGCAATTAAAGTTGTAGGAACACTTGTAGAAAGTCAAGGGAAAGGTCAGAAAGTAGAAGTTCAAGTATCAAAACTTACTGTTTTAGGGGAAGCAAAACCTGAAGATGTAAAACTTACTATCCTTTCACCAAAAAGACATACATTAGAAACTTTACGCGAGCAAGCACATTTACGTATTAGAACCAATACTTTTGGTGCCGTAATGCGTACACGTTCAAAACTTGCATTTGCAGTACACGAATATTTTCAGAAAAACGGATTTAACTATATGCACTCACCTATTATTACAGGTAGTGATGCTGAAGGTGCAGGTGAAATGTTCCGCGTGTCGGCTTTAGACCCTAAAAATCCACCCCTTGATGAAAATGGAAATATAGATTACAAGCAGGATTTCTTCGAAAAAGAAACAAATCTTACTGTTAGCGGACAGTTAGAAGCTGAAACTTACGCAATGGCACTTGGTAAAGTTTATACTTTTGGACCAACATTCCGTGCAGAAAATTCGAATACTAGCCGCCACTTAGCTGAGTTTTGGATGATAGAGCCAGAGGTTGCATTCAACGATTTGGATGCGAATATGGATTTAGCTGAAGACTTTATTAAATATGTAGTAAAATACGCTTTAGATAATTGTGCTGACGATCTTGAATTCTTAGAGAATAGATTGTTGGAAGAGGAAAAGAGCAAACCGAAAAATGAACGTAGCGATATGAAACTTCGTGAAAAGCTACACTTTATCTTAGACAACAATTTCAAACGTGTAAGTTATACCGAAGCGATAGATATTCTTAAAAACTCTACTCCAAATAAGAAGAAAAAATTCAAATATCTAATTGAAGAATGGGGTGCAGATTTACAGAGTGAGCACGAGCGTTTCTTAGTTGAAAAACACTTTAAATGCCCAGTAATTCTTTTTGATTATCCTGCAAAAATTAAAGCTTTCTATATGCGTTTGAACGACGATGGAAAAACGGTTCGCGCGATGGATGTACTTTTCCCTGGAATTGGAGAAATTGTTGGCGGGTCTCAGCGTGAAGAACGCTTTGATGTATTGAAGGAGAAAATGGCCGCAATGGACATTGACGAAAAAGAACTATATTGGTACTTAGATCTACGTAAGTTTGGAACTGCTGTTCACAGTGGTTTTGGGCTTGGATTTGAGCGTTTAGTACAGTTTACAACAGGAATGGGGAACATTCGCGATGTAATTCCTTACCCAAGAACTCCAGGTAACGCAGAATTCTAATTATAATAACATAAGATTGTATTAAAACTAGCTACTTAATTATTTTAGTAGCTAGTTTTTTTTAACTTTATGATGTAGTATTTATAACCATGTTAAAGCAACAATTAAATTTTAAACTATCCCAAAAATTATCTCCTCAACAAATACAGTTGATGAAGATGATTCAATTACCTACGCAAGCATTCGAACAACGAATTGCGCAGGAATTGGAAGAAAACCCAGCTCTTGAAGGTGGCAAAGAGGAAAGCGATGAGTTTGATGACGAATTCAGCAACGAGGAATACGACGAAGGCAACGAAGTAATCGAAACCGATATAAACGTTGACGATTATCTTAGTGATGACGAAGTGCCAAGCTATAAGCTTTCTGCAAACAATTACAGCGCAGACGATGAGGAGAAACAAATGCCTTATGCGGCCGGAACCTCATTTACGCAGCACCTAATGACGCAGTTAAACACCTATAGATTAAATGAAGAAGAAAAGGAAATAGCAATTTTCTTAGTTGGTAGTGTTGATGAAAGTGGGTACATCCGTCGTGATTTACAGGACATAGTAGACGACCTTGCTTTTACTCAGAATATATACACTACCGAAGATAAAGTAGAAAAAGTTCTGAAAGTAGTTCAAGAATTAGACCCAGCAGGTGTTGCCGCTCGGGACCTACAAGAGTGCTTGTTGATTCAGTTAGAGCGAAAAGAACAAACCCCTTCTATTGCACTAGCAATTGATATTATAGACGACTCTTTCGACCAATTCAGCAAAAAGCATTATAAGAAATTAATTCAAAAATTAAATATTACTGAAGACCAACTCCGTGAAGCAATTCACGAAATTGAAGCGCTAAACCCAAAACCAGGAGGAACGTATTCTGGTAACAATAGAATAGTTGAACACGTAGTTCCCGATTTTACTATAAGAATTGTGGATGGAGAGTTAGATTTAACCTTAAACGGAAGAAACGCACCCGAACTTCACGTTAGCCACGATTATAAAAATATGCTCAAGGGCTACAAGGAGTCCACAGAAAAATCGAAGGCACAGAAAGATGCTGTTATGTTCATTAAGCAAAAGCTAGACGCCGCAAAATGGTTTATAGACGCTATTAAACAACGTCAGCAAACTCTTTACATTACTATGAATGCAATTATGCATCATCAAGAAGAGTATTTCTTAAGCGGTGACGAACGAAAGCTTAAGCCAATGATCTTAAAAGATATTGCCGATAAGATTAATATGGACGTATCAACTGTGTCACGAGTTGCTAATAGTAAGTATGTTGACACCCCTTACGGAACAAAGTTGATTAAGGAATTCTTCAGCGAATCGATGAAGAATGATCAAGGTGAAGATGTTTCCACAAGAGAGATTAAAAAAATACTTGAAATAACTATTTCCGAAGAAGATAAGCGCAAACCACTTACAGATGATAAGCTTGCGAAAATTTTATTGGAAAAGGGCTATCCAATTGCACGTCGTACTATTGCTAAATATCGCGAACAATTGGATCTGCCAGTAGCAAGACTTCGAAAAGAAATCTGATGAATTTATTTCTTAAAAGTGCCTCGTATATCTTTCACCCTCTTTTGATGCCGCTATTGGGTGTTATATTGTATTACAATGTTACCCCTAGGTATGTAGATGCAGAAATAGTTCGAGCCGAGCTTTTAGCTATAACCATTATTACTGTTTTGATTCCCTTGGTAGTATTTTTCTTGTTGAAAAACTTAGGAGCAGTTGAAACTATTTATTTAAGAAACGTAAAAGAGCGAAAGTTCCCCTTAATGATTCAGTGCATTCTGTTGTTGCTAATCATTAAAATGGTTTTTGACATTTACGACGATCCGGAATTGTATTACTTTATAGTCGGTATCCTGTTTTCTACTTTTAGCGCTCTAATAATGGTGTTTTTCAAAGTAAAAATAAGTTTACACCAAATGGGAGTAGCAGGTATACTAATGTTTCTGGTAGGAATTAGCGCACATTTTAAAATCAACTTATTAGTCTCAATCAGTTTTTTTCTATTTGTAAATGGCTGGGTTGCTTCTTCTCGCTTAAATGCTAAGGCTCACGATTATCGCGAATTAATGCTTGGACTTTTTATTGGAGCATTGCCTCAACTTATACTATTCAACTTTTGGTTATAGTATAAAAAATATTATACCCAATTTAAGAGATCGGAATTCAAAAGGCTCACCATCAACAGTCTTAGCATTATCGAAGAAAGGATTTATACCGTAGGCCGCAAAGAGGTTGAAATTACTAAAACCAGCGCTCAGGGTAGCCGTTAATCTCAAAGGGTTAAATTCGGGTATCTTAGTTTGGTTAACGTTATTTCCAGGCTGTTTAAATGTAGATTTATACCAAAAGGCATATCCTACTCTAAACCCAGGATAAACACGCCAAAAAGCATATTTTTCTGGAGTAGATGTTCGCCATCTAAATTCAAAAGGAACCTCAATTATACTGGTATTAAAGCGATTTCGTGAATAGTCTACATCCTCATCTAAAACCTTAAATATAGTTTCATCATTTAGCGATTCACCTATAAACAAATTTTGACCGTACTGATCTAATGCGATACCAAGTCCCACGGCTATTGCAATATTACGTTGCTTATTGATGGGCATATCTCTTAGAAATCCAAAATGAATTCCACCTGTCAATCCTCTTGTAGATGCCCCTGAAGGAAGATTTAATGGTACATTATAAGTAACCCCCAAATAGAATTGATCCTCTCTATAAACTGAATCTACCACAGGACGTGGCAATGTGTCTTGCGCCAAAGCAGCCAGTCCCGTAAGAATAAAAAGGAATGTGAGAATTTTATTCATAGCGATAAAGATAAACGTATTTTCAGAATCTTGGAAACAAAAAAACGCCTCATTATTATGAGACGTTTTTATTTATAAAAGTTGTTATACTTAGTCTAACTCATTACCTGGAGTAGTGATGTAGATAATTTTAAGCATATTAAGATCACGCAATTCCTGCTTAATGTCTGTTACCATTCCTGTATTAGTTTCCTCATCTACTTTAAGAGCAACCATTACTTTATCCTGAAGTTCAGGACGAAGTTTTTGACGTGCTTCAGTAAGTGCGAATTTAATGTTAGATATATCTGTATACTTATCCCCTATTTGAATTTTCGCCTCAGTACCAAAACTCTCTTGGTAACGAGCTGAAGGTTTTCCAGCATAAATATACACCGATCTATCTTTCTTTAATTTCTCAACTTGGTCTGCTTTAGGTAATTTATTTTGAACCAATAAATTATCATCACGCAGTACAGTTACTACCATAAAGAAGAATAGAAGCATAAATACAATATCCGGTAAAGATGCTGTACTTACAGGCGGTAATTCATTACTTTTTTTCTTTCTAAACTTTGACATAGTTGTAATATTATGATCCAGATTTTTTAGGTTCAGCTTCTGACAGCTTTTGAGGGAATAGCTTTTGAATTGTTTGCAATTTTTCTTGCAATTGTTCTTTTGCTACTTCACCTTTAATCTTTCCTTCATCTAGATCTTTGGTCATTTCGGTAAACTTCCAGCCATAAAGCCTTTGTGATTCCCGATCTCTTAAATAGTTGTATGCTGCCACCAATTCATTTTGAACAGCGATATACATTTTATAAGAAGTAAGCCTATCGTTCTGAACAGATATTACTGCTTTATCAGGGTTATCTGAAGATTCAGGATTACGACTTCCTTTACAATAGTCGCAGTATTCTGGACTTCCAGCAGGTGCTCCACCATTATCTAAGAATTCAATTGCTGCTTGACGCAAGTCTTTAAGATCCATTAGTTTCTCTTCAACTAGCAATTGATCCTCTCGGTTAACATTTACGATAAAGAGGTTCTTTTCTTTAATCTTTACTTGTTCGTCCGTTGGCGGTTCTTTAGGCGGCAACTGTCTTCCAATCCCACTATCCTTTTCGATGGTAGTAGTTACCAAGAAAAAGATAAGCAATAGGAAGGCGATGTCTGCCATCGACCCAGCATTTACTTCCGGTGTTGCTCTTCTTGCCATTATTTTGCTAGTTTTTTGATTCCGCTAAATACCATTGCTGCAATAGCTAAAACTCCTAAGATGTAAAAGGTATATAAACCTGTACCCACCCATTTTGAGCCACTTGCAGAAAGCATATCGCCTTCACGCATTGCCATTGGAGTGCCTTCAGCTAAAACATAAGAGATTAATACAATAAGTAAGAATGCTCCTACTGATAGTAATGTTTTCTTTACATCTCCGGCAAAAATACCTTTAAGAACGAAGAAGAGAACAAATACTAAGATTAAAGCGAAAGTGATATAGGCCACATACAAGAAGCCATCTACTCCTGCGCCAGTTTCAGCGACTGCAGTATCACCTTTTGAGATGATCATTGCAAGAAAAATAATTCCCGCAACGCTTAAAAGCAATGCTACAATTTTTAATATTTTATGTAATGCCATCTTGTGGTTTGTTTAAATTTATTTTTTTGAGTTGTAATCGAACAACATATCGATTAAAGTGATAGAAGCATCTTCCATGCTGTTTACAATACTATCGATTTTAGCGATAATGTAATTGTAAAAAATCTGAAGGATAATCGCAACGATCAAACCAAATACAGTTGTTAAAAGTGCAACTTTAATACCACCAGCTACAAGAGAAGGGTTCATATCACCAGCTGCTTGAATTTTATCAAACGCAGTAATCATACCTATTACAGTACCCATGAAACCAAGCATCGGTGCAATAGCGATAAATAGAGAGATCCATGATACGTTTTTCTCAAGTTGTCCCATTTGAACACCTCCGTAAGCAACTACAGCTTTTTCAGCTAAGTCTATACCTTCGTCGGCTCTATCAAGACCTTGATAGTAAATTGATGCAACAGGACCTTTTGTGTTTCTGCACACTTCTTTAGCAGCGTCTATACCACCACTGTTTAGTGCGTCTTGAACATCCTGAGCTAATTTTTGTGTGTTGGTTGTTGAAAGGTTAAGGTAGATAATTCTTTCAATAGCAATTGCCAATCCTAGAATTAAACATAGAAGTACAACCCCCATAAATCCAGGACCACCCTCTACGAAACGTTCTTTTAATTCTTGATGGAATCCTTTATCAGCAACATCGGCAGAAGCCGTTTCGTCCTGAATAAAAGATACTGTTGCTGCTGCTACCAAAGCTTGTGAGCTTGTTGGTAATGTTTGCGCTGTTGAAGCGTTTGCGTTTAACGTGCCTACAAATACCATTGCGGCGAGCGCCATAATAGAAAATAATTTTTTCATTGCTATCGACTTAAAGTTTGTTTTTAGTTAAAGGTTTAAAGATATAAAATAATTTAGTTAATCTACAAGAATATTAATATGTACTAAAAAGGAATTTCCAATCCACCCTAAATAGGTTAATATCAGCTTCCTTTTTAAATTTTAATGAACTTTTATACTTATATATAGTATCAATTTTTCTTGATTGAAATCTGTTAATTATCTTAATCAAGTCTATCGTTGCTACTATTGCATTTATTTCTACTTTATTTAGTTGCTAGAGCACGCTCTTTCATTACCTTAATAATGCAAAAATATACTCGCAGAGAGGAAGGGATTCGAACCCTCGATACGCTTTTGGCGTATACACACTTTCCAGGCGTGCGCCTTCGACCACTCGGCCACCTCTCTAAAAAATGTTTTTTAGCTCAGAACAAATCTGAAGCAAAAATTTATTTCAAATATTCGAATCGAACATCTACTTATTAGTTACAAAAAAAGGTGCTTCCGCTTAACGAGTGCCAAATATCAAAAAAAAATCAACGCCATAAAAAAAAATAACAGATTAATTTACTGCATTTCTCCTCTTAATGAGGTTTCGAATATAGTTTTGAAGCTATTTGGAGATACATTTTCACCTAATAAGTACATTAATTTAGCCAATGCAGCTTCTGTAGTGCTATCCTTTGCACTAATTACCCCCATTTTTTTAAGCTCTGTACTAGTTTCGTAAAGACCCATGTTTACGCTTCCACCAGTGCATTGGGTTACATTTATTACCGGAACTCTTCTTTTTATAACATTCTTAAGCGAATTGATAAACCATTCTTCAGTAGTTACATTACCTGCACCGTAGGTTTCTAAAACTAAACCTTTCATTTCAGGATAATCGAATAAATACTTAATAGTTGACTCATCTATACCTGGAAAAATCTTAACCAACAGTATATTGCTCTCCATCGTTTTATGAACTTTAAGTCTTTTTCTGCGGTTTGGTTTGTAAAGCGCTTGATTATTAACCACTAAATGCAACCCACTTTGAACCAATTCTGGATAGTTTGGCGACTCGAAAGCCTCAAAATGCTCTGCATTAATCTTAGTTGTTCTATTTCCTCTATATAGTTTGTACTCAAAATAAAGACAAACCTCCGCAATTTTCGGAACGCCCTTTTCTCGTAACGATGCAATTTGAATGGAAGTAATTAAATTTTCTTTTGCATCGGTACGTAAATCTCCAATTGGAAGTTGGGAACCAGTAAAAACCACAGGTTTTCCTAAATTCTCCAACATAAAACTCAAGGCCGATGCCGTATATGACATTGTATCGCTACCGTGCAATACTACAAACCCATCAATTTCATCATAGTTTTCTTCAATAATAGTAGCTATATCTACCCAATACTTAGGGTTCATATTAGAACTATCAATGGGTTCAGGAAAAGAGGTTGTAGTAATATTACAGTCTAATAATTTAAGTTCGGGAATATGATTTAATAATTCATCAAAATTGAAATTGCGCAAAGCACCAGTTTCAAAGTCTTTTATCATCCCGATAGTTCCACCTGTATATATAAGGAGTATGTTAGGTTGGGTTTTCATATTAATCTCTAAGCTTTTAAATGAAAAATAAGATGTTGCGATTTAAAAGGTTTCACGATAAGGCTCTTAGTCATCAAACTTTAAAAACCGCTTTGGAATTTTCAGTCGTTATACGAGCCACTTCTGCTTCAGAAATATTGTATAACTCTGAGAGTTTTTTACAAATTAAGGCCAAATAACTACTTTCATTACGTTTTCCTCGATAAGGAACCGGAGAAAGATAAGGCGAATCGGTTTCCAAAACGATATGTTTCAAAGGAATTTGGTTTAAAAAAGTATCAATCTTTCCATTCTTAAATGTAACTACACCACCTATCCCCAATTTCATATTAAATGAAATAGCTCTTTGTGCTTGTTCAAAATCTCCGGTAAAGCAATGGAAGATTCCAAAGAGGTCTCCACTTTTTTCAGTTTCTAAAACTTCAAAAATTTCATCAAAAGCATCACGACAGTGTATTACTATAGGCAGTTTGTATTTTTTTGCTAATTGAATTTGGCGTTTAAACGCTTTTTTTTGGATTTCTAATGTAGAAGTATCCCAATAAAGATCAATTCCTATTTCGCCAACAGCAAAGAAATCTCGTTTTTCAAACTGTTCTTCTACATGAGCTAATTCTTCTTTATAGTTTTCTTTAACTGAAGTTGGGTGTAGGCCCATCATTAAGAAAACATTTTCGGGATATTCCTTCTCTAGATCATACATAGATTCGGTAAAACCTGAGTCTATTGCAGGGATAAAAAAACGTGTAACCCCTGCATCAAATGCACGTTGCATCATATCTGCTCGGTCATCAGAAAAGGCGTCACTATATAAATGGGTATGGGTATCTGTCATCATAACTGCAAAGCTACTTATTTTGTTTACTATCTTTGAGCAAAAAAATTGATGCATTTACGAGAATTTCTTGAAACTCAAGGTTTTTATCGCATTCCACTTAAAAAATTAGCAACAGGGCATTATTTGTTCTCGGCTAAAATAAATGGTGTTTCAGGCGATTTCATTTTAGACACTGGTGCTTCTACCAGTTGTGTAGGCTTCAAAAACAGCACTCACTTTAAACTTATTAGTGAAGAAAGCATGATTAAAGCTGCTGGTGCCGGAGCTATAAACATGGAAACTATGCTTTCCAGAAAAAACATTTTTGCATTTAAGAATTGGAAGATTTCTAATATGGATTTTGTGTTATTTGATCTCACTCATGTAAACGCAGCATTAGCACAAGTTGAAGAAGGACCTATTCACGGTATTATTGGAGCCGATTTTCTAAAAAAGAATCGCGCAGTTATCGATTATGGAAGAAATTGCTTTTATATAAAGCTACCGAGTCTTTAACTAAAAGAATTATTGTATTTTTTTAAGTACATTTATAGTAAATAGATGATAATATAAACGTGCTCAAGAACCTAGCTATATTTTTTATTATTATTGCGTTATCCCCCATTTGGGGATTCAACGCGCATGAAATTAAGTATTCTGGATTTGCTCAAATCGAACAATCTAGAACTGAAAAGTTAGCAACTTTAGACAGTCTTATTTCCCTAAATAAGAAGACTAATATCGATGCTTTTATTCAATACAGTATTGAATACGTTAAATTAGCTCAAGAACTAGACTTTATAGAATCTGCTGCTAAAAAAGCGATCGATCTACAACGTCCACTTACAAACTTTCGCAACGACCCTTTAAACGCAATAACCGTTATAAACAGCGTTCTCGCGCGAAAGTATAAAATAAACGACAGCTTATTACTTGGAGGTTTATATCTAAAACGAGGTATGGCAAACACACAAGTTGATGCTAATAAAGCAATCTCCGATTACAATAAAGCATTTTTAAATTTCTCTTATTGCGATTCACTTAGTATTGCAGAAACACATTATTATCGCGGGCAAGCATACTCAAGTTTAGGAAAATTCATACTTGCAGGGGAAGACCTACACAAGGCATATTCGATTTTTGAAAGTCAAAAAAAGTACGACTGTATGATTACTGCTCAGCAAGGAATCATTAATATGTTTAGTAGAAATGGTTTTTATGAAAAAGCAAAAACAGAAAGAAATGCCCTAATAGAGAAAATTAGAAAATTAAAATTAAACTCCTTCTTATCTCAAGAGTACTATAATCAAGCCATTGATTACCACAAAATGGGCGATAAAAATGCTGAATTTAAATCTTTGCTTTTAGCGGTAGAAAACTTTGATAATGAAAAGTCTAATAAAACTGTATTTATAAACATTCACTCAAGTCTTGTAAACTACTACTGCGAGCGATTCCAGATTAAAGAGGCAAACATTCATTTAAACCTATTAGAAAATATAAAACTTGACATTCTTGAAGACCAAGTAACAAAAATTAAATATTTAGGTGCAAAGGCTAAATTTTTACAAACCACAGGTTATTACGAAGAAGCTGAAAAATTTGCCGTTCAGTGTTTAGAAATCGCACAAAGCATTAATTCTGAAGACGATATAATGAATTCTTACAAATTCTTATCAGAAATCTACTTTGATATGAAAGAGTACAGAAAAAGCATCGAAAGTAACCGCGCCGCATCTTTAATAAAAGATTCCATTTACAATAGAAGTACCGCAAATGCATTAGCTTACTATCTTTCTTTATATGAAACTGAAAAAAAAGAAAAAGAACTAATTGAAAAAAACACAAACATTAGCTTACTAGAAAAGGACAATGAAATTTTTAAAAAAGCAATGGTTTTTGGTGGAATAGCTTTAATCCTAGCTTTCGGAGTGGTTATTTTATATCGGAATCAAATACATTTAAGAAGTAATAAAGATCTTCAAGAAAAATTCAGTCAGGAATTACTTATTTCTCAAGAAAAAGAACGTCGCAGAATATCGAAAGATTTACACGATGGAATAGGGCAACAATTACTACTCATAAAAAACAAACTGATTAAAAAAGGCACCCCAGAAGTTAAAGAAATGGTGAATCATACTATTGAAGAAGTACGAAGCATATCAAGAGACTTGCACCCATTTCACCTTCAAGAACTAGGAGTTACCAAAGCCATAGAAAACACAATTAGGCAAATAGATGAAAACACATCCCTTTTCATTTCTTCAGAAATAGATAATATAGATAATTTATTTACTAAAGAAGAGGAGGTCAACATATATAGAATAGTTCAAGAAAGCTTAAGTAATATTATAAAACACGCAAATGCTGAAGCTGGGAAAGTTTCTATTAAAATATTGTCAAACAATATACTTATTTCTATTCGCGACAATGGTGTGGGTTTTGATTTTACTGACAAATACCAAGATTTAAAATCTCTTGGGTTAAAAACGTTACTAGAACGCACTAAATTTCTAAAAGGGCAAATGAAAGTAACTTCAAAAAAAGACTTTGGAACATTATTAGAATTTCAACTACCATTATGAAAAAGCATAAACATTCAATTATTATAGCAGATGACCACCCTTTATTATTAAAAGGGTTAAGTGATTTTTTGATTGAGAAAAACTATAATTTAATTGGTAGTGGAAATGACGGAAGGGAAGCTTACAACTTAATTGTGAAGGAAAATCCCGACATAGCCATTATCGACATACAAATGCCGTATATGTCTGGGATTGAAATTGCACAAAAATGCAAAGGCCTAGAAGGTGTTGATACAAAAATTGTACTTATCACTCTTCATAAGGAGAAGGAGCTTTATCAAAAAGCACAAGAACTGAATATATTCGGATATATTTTAAAAGAATTTGCTTTAGATGAAATTGAAAATTGCATTAAAACCGTGTCTAAGGGGGAACCTTTTTTCAGTAATAGAATCATGGAGCTGATTGACATTAATCCTGTTGAAAGCAATGATTTAAAAAAGCTCACGCCCTCAGAAAAAAAGATTCTGAAGCTTATTGCAATTGACAAAACTAATAAAGAGATAGCTTCACTACTATTTATATCCTACAGAACGGTGGAAAAACACAGAAGCAATATTATCAACAAATTAAACTTAGAGGCTAAAACCAATAGTTTGCTTATTTGGGCGAAAGAAAATCATGAAAAATTACTATAAGGTTGTTCTTTTCAATCTTATATATTAATTATTACAAATAAAAAAATCCGGCCAATAGCCGGATTTTTTAATAGATATCTATTCGTTAGATTATAATTCTAACGCTTTTTTCACATCGTTATTCATTAATAACTCAACTGGATTTTCTAATGCTTCCTTAATTGCAACTAAGAATCCAACTGATTCACGGCCATCAATAATTCTATGGTCGTAAGAAAGTGCAACAAACATAATAGGTGCTACTACTATTCCTCCATCTCTTACAATAGGGCGTTCAACAATATTGTGCATTCCTAAAATTGCAGATTGTGGCGGGTTGATAATTGGAGTTGAAAGCATACTTCCGAAAACTCCTCCGTTAGAAATTGTAAACGTACCACCTGTCATTTCATCAACAGTTATTTGACCATCTCTAGCTCTAAGTGCAAGGCGCTTCACTTCATCTTCAACACCTCTGAAACTTAAATTTTCAGCATTTCTAATTACAGGAACCATTAAACCTTTAGGTCCAGAAACGGCAATTGATATATCTTTAAAGTCGTAAGAAATCTTATAATCTCCGTCAATCATAGAGTTTACATCTGGGTATAGCTCTAATGCACGAACAACTGCCAAAGTAAAGAAAGACATAAAGCCTAATCCTACTCCGTGTTTAGCTTTAAACTGTTCTTTATACTGACTTCTTAATTCGAAAATTGGCGACATATCTACCTCGTTAAAAGTAGTAAGCATCGCTGTTTCATTTTTAGCTGAAACCAAACGTTCTGCAACTTTTCTACGTAACATAGAAAGTTTTTTACGCTCGCTTCCACGGCTTCCTGTTCCTGGAGTACCCATAGATGGAGTTGCCTTAATAGCGTCGTCTTTAGTTACGCGACCGTCGCGTCCACTTCCTTTTACATCTTTAGAAGACATTCCTTTCTCGTCAAGAATCTTTTTAGCTGCTGGAGATGGAGTACCTGTAGCGTAAGATTTCTTTTCTTCTTCCTTTGGAGCTGCTGGTTTAGAAGGAGCCTCTTCTTTCTTTTCTTCTTTTTTATCAGCTTTAGGAGCATCTCCGCCACTTGGCTTTGCAGCGTCTGTATCAATAATACAAACCACCTGCCCTACTTCAACTGTATCACCTTCTTCAGCTTTTAAAGTAATGATTCCACTCGCTTCTGCCGGAAGTTCAAGAGTTGCCTTGTCACTATCTACCTCAGCGATTGCTTGATCTTTTTCCACATAATCGCCATCGCTTACTAACCATTCGGCAATTTCAACTTCTGTGATGGATTCTCCCGGAGACGGGACTTTCATTTCTAATGCCATATTATTTCTGTTTTATATAAACCTTCGTTTATTAATCTAATAAATTTAAATGTTTTTACTTTATTATTTACAAAGTAAGCATAATTCTTACTTCATGTCTTTATCAAACACGTTTTCAATTACTTTAGCGTGTCTTGCTTTTGAGCGAACAGTACTTCCTGCAGCTGGAGCAGCATACATTTTTCTACTGCAAACTCTAAAGTTTTTAGCTTCTTCAAAATGCATCATTAAATAAGAATAAGCTCCCATATTTTTAGGTTCTTCTTGTGCCCAAACTATATCGTCTGCATTTTTATACTTCTTAATAATCTTATTAATCTCATCGGTTGGCAGTGGAAATAATTGCTCAATTCTTACCAACGCAACATCATCTCTTTTCAATTCTTCTCTTTTATCAAGAAGGTCGTAATAGAATTTACCTGTTACAAATACCAATGATTTTACTTTTGACGCTTTTACCTCCGCATCATCAATAACCATTTGGAATGTACCATTTGCAAATTCCTCCTTAGTAGAAACTACTTTTGGATGACGCAGTAAACTCTTAGGAGTAAATACAATTAATGGTTTGCGGTATTTAGTTTTAATTTGTCTTCTCAATAAGTGGAATAAGTTTGCTGGTGTTGTAACATCTGCAACAAACATATTATCTACAGCACATAATTGTAAGTAACGCTCCATTCTTGCCGATGAGTGCTCTGCACCTTGGCCTTCATAACCGTGTGGCAATAACATTACCAAACCATTTTGAAGCTTCCATTTATCTTCAGCAGCTGAAATATATTGGTCTATCATAATTTGAGCTCCATTACTGAAATCTCCAAATTGTGCTTCCCAAATGGTTAATGTATTAGGGCTAGCCATAGCATAACCATAATCGAAACCTACAACTCCATACTCAGAAAGCAATGAGTTGTAAATATAGAAATTAGCTTGATCGCCTTTTAAGTTGTTTAAAAGAACTACTTCTTCTTCGCTATCTTCAACTTTTATTACTGCGTGACGGTGAGAGAAAGTTCCACGTTCTACATCCTGCCCACTCATTCTTACATCGTGACCTTCTTTCAACAAACTTCCATAAGCCAATAGCTCACCCATTGCCCAGTCAAGTTTGTTCTTCTCAAAGTACATTTCTTTTCTAGACTCAATAAGCTTAGCTATCTTCTTAAGGAATTTCTTATCCTTTGGAAGCGCTGTAATTACCTCAGCAATTTCATCAAGCATCTTTAAATCAAATGTAGTGTCAACAGGCTCTAACATCTGACCATCTTCAGAATATTCGTAACCATCCCATTCATCTTGCATAAATGGAGTAACGGTTGTTTTATCCTCTTTTCTTGAGTCTTCTAGATTTTCCTCTAGTTTATCCTTGTATTCTTTTTCTAGTTTAGCAACGTATTCGCTATCGATTACCCCTTCACTAATCAATTTTTCAGCATAAATATCTCTTGGATTCTTGTGCTTAGCAATTGCTTTGTAAAGTTTAGGTTGTGTAAAACGAGGCTCATCACCTTCGTTATGTCCGTATTTTCTATAACCTAATAAATCAATAAACACATCTCGACCGTACTCCATTCTGAAGTCAAGTGCAAAGTTCATTGCGTGAACTACAGCTTCTACGTCATCTGCGTTTACGTGAAGTATTGGAGATAATGTTACTTTAGCAACATCAGTACAGTATATAGATGAACGTGCATCTAGGTAGTTTGTAGTAAAACCTATTTGGTTGTTTACTACAATATGTATTGTTCCGCCTGTTTTATAACCGTCAACCTGTGCCATTTGCACAATTTCATAAACTAGACCTTGACCAGCAATTGCAGCATCACCGTGAACAACTATTGGCAATACTTTGCTTGGGTTGTCTTTGTGATGGTCGTCTTGTTTAGAACGTGCAATACCCTGAACTACTGCTCCAACAGTCTCCAAATGTGAAGGGTTTGGCGCAATGTTCAAGTTGATTTCTTTTCCTGAATCTGTTTTACGTTTTGAAGTCCAACCTAAGTGGTACTTAACATCTCCATCAAAAATATCGAGTGCGTAATCTTTACCGTCAAATTCACTGAAAATATTCTTTGCACTTTTTCCGAATATATTTGTAAGAGTACTTAAACGACCACGGTGAGCCATTCCCATTACAAATTCTTCAACACCTCTTTCTGCTGCGTTTTCGATAAGAGTATCTAAAGCTGGAATTAAGCTTTCACCTCCTTCTAAAGAGAATCTTTTTTGCCCCACATATTTAGTGTGAAGGAAATTCTCGAAAGATACTGCCTCGTTAAGCTTTTTAAGAATATGCTTCTTTTGGTCTACAGTAAAGTTTGGCTGATTGTCGTTAGCATTTAGTCTTTGCTGAATCCAATCTATTTCTTCGGGTTTACGAAGAAACATATATTCCATACCTATAGATTCGCAATAAATTCTCTTAAGGTGCGTGATGATTTCTTCAAGAGTATTTTCCCCTATACCAATAATTTCTCCCGCTCTAAATTTCGCTTTCAAATCGTCTTGTGAAAGTCCGAAATTCTCAATATCTAAGGTTGGGGTATAAGTTCTACGCTCCCTAACTGGGTTTGTTTTTGTGAAGAAATGCCCTCTTGTGCGATAGGCATCAATTAATTTTATTACTTGGAATTCCTTAATTACATCAGCACAAATTGCACCTAGATCATAATCCTGAGGATCTGTTGAAGCAACTCCTGAATCCGCAAAGAATTCTTGACTTCCTGGCTCTGAGCCAAAATCAAACCCTTGGAAGAATGCTCTCCAACTTGGTTCAATGCTATCTGGGTATTGTAAATATTTTTCGTATTGTTCTGCGATTACAGATGGATGAACCGCGTTTAAGAATGAAAATTTATCCATGATAAATATACAAATGGTCTTTTAAATAAAACGGTACAAATTTACAATAATTAAGCACAATAGGCGGCTCGATTTCATATATTTATTGTTTGAAACTCATAAAGTATTCATAATGGAAAAGACAGTATATAGACTAATTGCTAAATTATTACTAATTTTAGTAATATTCTACTCAAATAATGCGAATGCTCAGGAGAAACAGTACAACTTTTGGGACCATGTGCGATTTGGTGGTGGCGTGGGTTTAAATTTTGGAAACGGTTACTTTAGCGGTACGCTAGCTCCAAGTGCTATTTATCAATTTAACAATCAATTTTCTGCAGGAGTAGCACTTACAGGAACTTATGCAAGTTTAAAAAATAACAATTCTGCAACTATTTTAGGTGGAAGTGTGCTCGCACTTTATAACGTAATTCCTGAAATTCAGCTTTCAGCAGAGTTTGAAGAATTAAACGTAAACCGAACTTATAAATATATAGGTAGCCCCGATGTAACAAGAAATTATTGGTATCCTGCCCTATATCTCGGTGCTGGATTCCGAAGTAATAATTTTACTATGGGAGTTCGATACGATGTACTTTTTGATAAAGATGAAAGCATTTACGGGAGTGCCTTTGCTCCATTTGTAAGAGTGTATTTTTAAACGTTTCGCTCCATCAAGCTATTTCCAAACTGACGAAGCATTTCTCTTTTCTCATCAGTAATGTTTATTTCGTTCAACACAGAATAAGCCAAATTACTGTATTTTTCAATTTCAACTTGAGTAGCTTTCGCCGCTCCAGAGTTAACAAAAATATCCTTAACTGTTGAGATTTTATCAGCTGGATCTTTTGGATTAATACTGTAAAGATGTTCCAATTCTTCAGCTTGAACTTTACTGCTCTGTTCTATTGCTATTAGGTAAAGAAAAGTTTTTTTGTTTGCAATTATATCGCCACCAACTTGCTTCCCAAATGTTTCTGGGTTACCAAAAACATCTAAGTAATCGTCTTGTAATTGAAATGCAATTCCAAGATTTCTCCCAAACTGATAGATTTTATCCTTATCACTTTCAGAAGCATCAGCAACAATAGCTCCCATTTTCATAGCCGCTCCAACCAAGACAGCGGTTTTATGGTCTATCATATTAATGTACTCTTCTAACGAAACATCATCACGAGTTTCAAAATCCATATCGTGTTGTTGCCCTTCACAAACTTGTAAAGCAGTTTCACTAAAAAGTTTAGCTAAATCCTGAAATGTGTTCGGATTGTAATTTTCAAAAAATCTATATGCTAAAATTAGCATAGCATCACCGGAAAGAATACCTGTATTTACATCCCACTTTTCGTGAACAGTTGCTTTACCTCTACGTAAAGGCGCGTTATCCATAATATCATCGTGAATAAGCGAGAAGTTATGGAACAACTCTACTGCCATTGCTGCAGATAAAGCCTCTTTATAATCTTTACCAAAAAAATCACAAACCATCAGCGTTAGTGCTGGTCTAATTCTTTTACCTCCTAATGAAAGAATATACTTAATAGGATCGTAAAGTTGAGCTGGCTCGTTTTGAGAAACTGCTTTTTCAAGATTTTGATTGAGAAGTGTGTTGTATTTCGATAAAATTTCCATTGAATAAAAAATTTTGGCTAAGGTAAAATAAGCATTGCAAATGCACACAATTTATAACCGAAAAAGAGTTGAAACTTAAAAAGTAGATTTCTCCTTTTGAAGAATAACACAAAAATTTATTCATCACGCCCGCTATTACATCCTCACATCCAAAATGTTAAATAAAATAAAACTTTGGAAACTACTATTGTTTTAAAAGTTTCCACAACCTATCTTTGCACCCCATTATGAAAGAACGAATAATCCATAAAGCTACAGACCTCTTTTTAAAGCTTGGTTTTAAGAGTGTTACCATGGATGATATAGCTCAAGAGTTAGCTATATCAAAAAAGACGATTTACACACATTTTAAGAATAAGACTGAACTTATTAAAGAATGTGCTTGGTTTATGCTAGACAATATCACGACTGGGATAGACGAAATATGTGCATTAGATATAAATCCGATTGAAGAATTATTCAAGATTAAGAAATTTATAATGCAGAAATTGAAGGATGAACATTCATCTGCACAATATCAGCTAAACAAATATTACCCCGAAATAAGTTCGAATATTCATAAGAATCAGCTTGAAAAAATGTTGGAAAGCACCCAAAAGAATATAAAAAAGGGCATAGAACAAGGCTTATACCGTAAAAACCTTGATTCAGATTTTATAAGTCGTCTCTATTTTATGGGGATAACCAACATTCACGACCAAGCATTATTTCCTATTGAAAAGTTTTCATCAAAATATAGGGCTGAAGAATACTTAGAATATCATTTACGAGGAATTGTAACACCTGAAGGATTAATGACACTAAATAAATACCTTAAAGAACATCACACTAATGATTAAAAGAATTTTAATAGTCAGTATTATACTGTTCAGTTTTGCAGGATTTTCTCAAGAGCAAAAAGAATATAGTTTTAGTCTTGAGGAAGCAATTCTATTTGCTTTAGATAGCAATTACACTTCTATTAATGCTAGACGTGACATTGCTAAGGCCATAAAGCAAAAGTGGGAAACTACAGCTCAAGGGCTACCGCAAATTAGCGGAAGCGCAACTTATCAAAACAACTTAAAACAGCCAGTAACCTTGCTTCCTGGGGAGCTTGCAGGTGGAGAACCAGGCACATATCTTCCAGTAACTTTTGGTACAAAGCAAAATGCCAATGCAGTAGCTACTTTAAACCAACTTATTTTTGATGGCAGTTATCTTGTAGGTTTAAAAGCAGCAAAAACATTTTTAAAATACTCCGAGAATTACAATGAAAAAGTGCGTTTAGAAGTACGCAAAGGTGTTATTAATGCCTACGGAAGTGTTCTACTTTCTGAAGAGTTGGTAGCTATTTTTGAAAAAAACAAAACCAATCTAGAAAACAATCTTTTTGAAACCAGGAAAATATTTGAAAATGGATTGGCCGAAGAAGAGAGTGTCGAGCAGCTAGAAATTACACTTTTAGACATCGAAACACAATTAAGCAATGCCAAAAGAAGTCGGAAAATAGCAAAGCAAATGTTCAACCTTTCTTTGGGAATAGATGTTGACACTCCAATTATGTTAACAGACGATTTAGACAAATTAGCAGATGCAAATATTAGTCTTGCACTTTTAGACGATTCAATAAATTTTGAAGAGAATGTAGATTTCAAAATTGCAAACAATCTCGTTCAACAACGTTTTTTTGAAAATAGATTAGAGAAGAGTAAAGCACTACCAACACTTTCGGCCTTTATAAATTACGGCACCTCGGCAAATAGTGAAGATTTTACATTTTTCAATGGAGACCAAAAATGGTATCAATCCTCAGTACTAGGTGTAAGCTTGAACATTCCTATCTTTAGTAGTGGTATGCGAAGCGCTGCGACACAACGCACAAGAATTGCTTTAGACCAAGCTAAAACAGATTTAGAAAACACCAAGCAAGAAATTAAACTCGATTTAACTACGGCCCAAAGCAATTATCAATTCGCAATCGAGAATTATGAAAATTCTAAAAAGAACTTAAGATTAGCAGAGCGAATTGAAAATAAAAATCAGGTAAAATTTACTGAAGGCTTATCAACGAGTTTTGATTTACGACAAGCACAAACACAATTATATACAGCGCAACAACAGTATTTTCAATCGATGTTGAATGTAATAAACGAAAAAGCAAATCTGGAAACAGTTTTAAACATCCCGCAATTACGGATAGTTTCGGATGAAATAAAAGGAAAATATTAACCCTACCGACTTAAATAAATCAAAAAATGAAAAAAACATTCCTACTTATAATCTTTATAGCCACTTTGGTTTCTTGCGGCGGTGACCAAAAATCTGTGGATTCTCTCATAGAATCTGGAGATCTTTCTGCAATTAAGACTAAAAGAACTGAACTTAATCAACAACAAAGAGACCTTAAGGCTGAGATCGACAAGTTGAATGAATATATCGATTCTCACGAAAAAAAGGAACGCCCAGCGTTAATCACTGCTGAAGTGATTAAAGACACTGTTTTTAAACACTATGTTGAAGTGCAGGGGAATGTTGAAACAGATCAAAATGTCGTATTGAATGCCGAATACTCAGGTGTACTTACCAACATATACGTAAAAGAAGGTCAGCGGGTGTCAAAAGGGCAACGTCTTGCAAAAATAGACGATGGTGGTTTATCTAGCCAAGTAGCGCAACAAGAAGCACAACTAGCATTAGCAAAAACAACTTTCGAACGTCAAGAAAGACTTTGGGAACAAAAAATTGGTTCAGAAATTCAGTATCTCCAAGCAAAAACCAATTACGAAGCAGCAAGGAACACCACCAATCAGTTGCGCGCTCAATTAGGAAAAACAATCATTACTGCGCCATTTAGCGGAGTGATAGATGATATTATTTCAGATCCAGGTCAAGTAGTTGTACCGGGACAAACTCCAATTATTCGACTAGTAAACTTGAGTGATATGTATGTTAAAGCGTCAATACCTGAAACCTATTTAACAAACATTAAAAAAGGGACACGTGTTGAAGTAAACTTAGCGTCAATTAATGAAAATTTTACAGGAACTGTTCGCCAAGTAAGCAACTATATAAATCCGAATAATAGAAGTTTTGAGATTCAAGTTGAAATTCCAAATAAGGACGGGAATGTAAAACCAAATCTAATTGCAACAGTTAAGGTTAACGATTACAGCGCTGAGAATGCCATTACTATACCTGAGAATATTCTACAAGAAAATGCTGCAGGTGAAACTATTGCATACGTATACAAACCTATAGACGACAGTATTGGTGTTGCTAAACGCATCATTATTGAAACAGGGCTTTCATACGGTAACCACACCGAAGTAAAGTCGGGACTCAAAAAAGGTGATACTATTATAAAAGAAGGTGCAAAAACACTTCGCGACGGTCAAAAAGTAACTATCAAACAATAAGAAACTCTTGCAAAATGAGCAAAAACCCGTATAAAGAATTTAGTATATCATCTTGGGCTATCGATAACAAAATGACAGTTTATGTGGTAATGGCTATTATCCTGTTTTTAGGTGCCTTTGCCTACTATAGTATGCCACGAGAGGCATTTCCTGAAATTATTGAAACTAAGATTTATGTAAGTTCGGTTAACCCAGGAAACTCTGCCGAAGACGTAGAAAAGTTTATAACCGAACCCTTAGAAGAAGAGTTTAAGGATATTGCAGGAGTAAAAGAAATTACTTCTACCACACTTCAAGATTACTCTATAATTATTGTAGAATTTGAAGAAAGTGTAGAAATTCCTGTAGCAAAACAATCTGTTAAAGATAAAATAGACCTTGTAAAAGCGGAAGCTACTTGGCCAGTACTTACCAATGGAGCTAAAGTTGAACCAAATGCTTTCGATTTAAATTTTTCGGAAGAATTTCCTATTCTAAATATTAACCTTACAGGAGATTATACCGTTCAGACATTAAAGGATTACGCTGAATATCTTCAGGATAAAATTGAAATGCTGCCTCAAATAAAGGAAGCTACTATTCGAGGGGCTGAAGAAAAAGAAATTGAAGTAGCTGTCGATATTTATAAAATGTCTGCTTCTCAAGTGAGCTTCGACAATATTATAAATGCTATTAAAGGTGAAAATACTACAATTTCTGGTGGTAATATTATAACCAATGGGGTTCAAAAAAACATTCGTATTACGGGTGAAATTCAAAACCCAAAAGAGCTAGAAAGGCTTGTAGTTAAAAAAGATGATGGGATTGTTTTCCTAAAAGACATTGCCGACATTAAATTTCACGAGAAAGATGCCACAACATTTGCTCGTGAATACGGAGAACCTGTTGTGATGCTCGATGTTAAGAAACGAGCAGGAAAAAACATGATTGAGGCGGTTGAGCTAATTAAAGACCTTATTAAAGACGAGCAAGATAATTACCTTCCAGAAACGCTTCATATAAGTCTTTCTAATGACCAATCAATCAAAACTGAAAACCAGGTAAACGACTTGGTAAACAACATCATTTTTGGAGTAATCTTGGTGGTTTTAGTCCTGATGTTCTTTTTAGGATTTAGAAACGCGCTTTTTGTTGGTTTTGCCATCCCACTCTCTATGCTTATGTCCTTGTTTATACTATCGTCAATAGGTTTTACGCTTAATACAATGGTGCTTTTCGGACTCGTTATGGGTCTCGGAATGTTGGTAGACAATGGAATTGTGGTGGTAGAAAACGTATACACCTTGATGAGTGAGGGAATGTCGCCTAGAAAAGCAGCAAAACAAGGTATGGGTGAAATTGCTTGGCCTATTATTGCTTCTACTGCTACTACACTTGCAGCCTTTTTCCCGCTCGGACTTTGGCCAGGAATGATAGGTAAGTTTATGATTTATTTCCCAATTACGCTGTCTGTAGTATTGAGTTCTTCGCTTTTTGTAGCCCTTGTAATTAACTCCATGCTTACTTCAAAATTTATGAAGATTGAAGAAGAGCCGCTTACAAAGCGAAAGCTTATTCGCTGGAGTTTAATATTGTTTGGAGTTGGAGCATTGCTTCTGATTACTGGATTTATTATAGATATTGCTGCCTTTAGAGGATTTGGAAATTTAGCAATCCTAACCGCTATAATGCTTTGGTTATACAAATATGTATTGGCAGGTGCAGTTGAGTATTTTCAGTATAAATCTTTGAAAAAACTTGAAAACTTCTATGAAGGCACTTTAAAATATGCATTAAAAGGAACCAAAGCCTACGTGTTTTTCTTTGGTACAGTGGTATTGTTAATTCTTTCATTCGTCTTAGTAGGCTTAGTACAACCCAAAAGGCTTTTCTTTCCAGAAAATGAACCGAATCAAATTATTACTTATATAGAATATCCACAGGGAACAGATATTGAGAAAACAAACGAGCTTACCAAACAAGTTGAGGAACGTATATATAAAGCCATTTCAAAATACGAAGACAATGGCTACAATTATATGGTTGAATCTGCAGTTTCGCAAGTAGGCCAAGGTGCTGGAAACCCACAAACCGATGGGGGCCAAAGTAACGATATGCCGCAGAAAGGGAAAATCACTTTATCTATGCGAGATTATCAATTGCGACGTGGTGTAAAAAGTAGTGATGTTTTAGAAGAAGTTCGAGAATCGGTAAAAGGTTTTCCAGGAGCTTCTATTATTGTTGAAAAAGATGCTGCTGGACCTCCTGTTGGATACCCAATTAATATCGAATTAAGTGGGGATGATTATGAGGAAATGCTTCACGAAGCCGAAAATCTTCGTTCGTATATTGAAGGGTTAGGTATTAGCGGGATTGAAGAGCTAAAAATAGACGTAAATAAAAGTAAACCTGAGATGAATGTAACTGTAGATCGTGAAAAAGCGGGACAGTTAGGTATTAGTACAGGGCAAATTGGGCAAACGTTACGTCGTGCCATTTTTGGAGAAGAAGCTTCTACTTACAAAGATGGAGATGACGATTACGAAATAAACGTACGTCTTTCAGAGGCATCGAGGTATGACGAAAGTGCACTTTTTAATCAACCAATTACTTTTAGAAACAATCAAGGGAAAATTGTTCAAGTACCCATTTCAGCTATGGTTACCAAAAACAATACAGCTTCGTTTAGTGCAATAAAAAGAAAAGATTTAAAAAGAACCATTACTGTTTATTCAAACGTAATTGGAGGTTATAACGGAACCGAAATTGTAAACGATTTAAAAACCGAACTTCAAAATTACGATTTACCTAATGATGTTAATTTAACCTTTACAGGAGAGCAAGAAGAACAAGAAGACAATATGGGCTTCCTAATGATGGCGCTATTTTATGCTTTAGGAGGAATATTATTAATATTGGTTGCTCAGTTTAACTCACTTTCAAAACCTATTATAATTCTTACTTCGGTAGTATTAAGCTTAGCAGGTGTATTCCTCGGATTGGTAGTTTTCCAAATGGATTTCGTAATTATTATGACGATGATGGGAATTATCTCGCTTGCAGGTATTGTTGTAAATAACGCTATTGTACTTATCGATTATACCCAGATTCTTATAGATCGTAAGAAGTATGAGTTGCAAATGGACGAGGAGCAAATGCTTACCAAAAAACAATATTTTGAGATTATTGTAGCGGGTGGAAAATCCCGTTTGCGTCCAGTGCTATTAACAGCGATTACAACCGTTTTAGGGCTTATCCCGCTTGCTATCGGATTTAACATTGATTTCTTCGGTTTGTTTACAGATTACAGCCCTAATATTTATATTGGTGGGGACAACGTAATTTTCTGGGGACCACTGGCTTGGACAGTAATTTTCGGATTAATTTTCGCAACTTTCTTAACCTTAATTGTGGTTCCGGTGATGTTTTATTTGGTGAATCGCGCTAAAATTAGACTGAGAAAGAAAAAGCGATTAAAGCAGTTAAAAAAGCAAAGAGCTAAAGAGGCTAATAATTACGAGCGGATAGCCTAAACTATTAATATTCAATAAACACTGAAACCCTTTTGGCTAGCAATTTTCCAAAAGGGTTTTTTATTGTACATACTTAAACTTAGCAGAAAAAAGGGGAAATCCCCCATCATATTACAGGGAATTACCTATTTTTAATTTTGAAGATTTTTGCATAATTTTAAGAAATCAACTAACTTTAATCCTCATATTATGACATTACAAGCCACAAGCCACAAGCCACAAGCCACAAGCCACAAGCCACAAGCCTTAAAAGCATTAATACTTCTACTATTTTTATTTTATTCTATTTTCCTATTTGCTCAGAATAAACAAGATTATTATGTTGCCCAGGATGCCGGTTCTGCCTATCTAATGATAACAAGCACCAGCAACGGCACCTCCAACAATTATATTATAGATACTACTAATAGTATTACAATAGACGTTTCAAGCTATACTAGCGGCACTTATAATATAGCATTGGTATGCGATGATCAAATACAAGATTCGAAAAACCTTTTAAAGCAATAGATTATGAAAACTATAATAATTCTAATAATATTGACTTTATATTTTAATATCAGCAATGGGCAGATTGTAAATATACCGGATGCAAATTTTAAAAATGCTCTTATTGACGAAGGGGTTGACACCAATAACGATGGTGAAATACAGGTGAGTGAAGCCGAAGCAGTTATAAGTTTAAATGTGTGGTTTAAAAATATTTCTTCCATGGAGGGAATTCAGAGCTTTATAAACATTGAAACATTAATTTGTTCTAATAATCAAATAGCCTTTCTAGATCTTTCTCAAAACCTAAACCTTGTTAATTTATATTGTCATAATAATTTATTGAGCGAATTGGATGTGTTACAAAATTCTGAATTAAAAGTGTTATGGGTCGCAGAAAATTTACTTAGTGATATAGACCTTCAACAAACTTTGCAGCTTGAATCTTTTATTGGTGATGGTAATTTTTTTACCAGCTTAGACTTATCGGAGAACTTTAATCTCTTGAATTTTTCGTGTACAGATTGCGAATTAGAAAATTTGAGGATTGATAATGGTAATAACCACCATGTAAATGATATGTTTACAACTGGAAACCCCGATTTGGTATGCATACAAGTTGACATTGAGAATGCTAATTATCCAGAATGTACAACTGGATTACCTATAACTGGATGGTGTATTGACTCGTGGACTTCATATAGTGAAGATTGCTCCTTAGGTTTAAATGCTGAACCCCTAGACTATTATGGCATCTACCCAAACCCAGTAAACGAAGTTTTACAAATAATTTCGCCTAACCGTAAAGGAAACCTCAATATTAAAATATACAATACTGTAGGTAAACTTTTAAGCAATCAAACTTTAGATTTCAACAAGCAAAGTTCAATAGACGTTTCAAATCTTTCCAGCGGTATCTATTTTTTAAATATTGAAGATGAAAGCGGAAATACAACTATCAAAAAGTTTGTAAAAGAATAAATAATCTAATGTACCTAACAGCATTTTTATTAACCTGCAAAGATTTAAAAAACTTTGCAGGTTTTTTTACTGAGTATTTCTATATAATTCGTGTCCCAAGCCTTCGGGAGTGGCAAAACAGCCACAGAAATAATAATCCGCACAAAACCACAACAATTCGCTTTATACTTGTTAAATTTGCCCTGCTAATTTTTTTCAGAATAAGATGTACAGAACGCATAATAACGGCGAACTACGCGCCGCAGATATCAATAAAGAAGTAACCCTTTCAGGATGGGTACAAAAAACTCGTGATAAAGGATTTATGGTTTGGGTGGACCTTCGTGACCGCTACGGCATTACCCAACTTATTTTTGACGAAGAACGTACCCCAAAAGACGTAATGGACAGATGTTCAAAACTAGGGCGAGAGTTTGTGATACAAGTAACGGGAACTGTGATTGAACGCGTTTCAAAAAATCCCAATATGCCGACTGGGGATGTGGAAATATTGGTTTCTAAATTAACTATATTAAACGAATCGCTTACGCCTCCATTTACCATTGAAGATGAAACAGATGGTGGTGAGGATTTACGTATGAAATATCGATACCTAGATATTCGTAGAAATCCAGTGCGAGAAAATCTTATTTTCCGTCACAAAGTTGCTATTGAAGTGCGTAACTATTTATCAAACCAAGGTTTTATTGAAGTAGAAACTCCTTATTTAATTAAATCGACTCCTGAAGGAGCGCGCGATTTTGTAGTGCCTTCAAGAATGAATGAAGGACAGTTTTATGCCCTTCCACAATCGCCACAAACCTTCAAGCAATTGCTTATGGTGGGTGGTTTGGATAAGTATTTTCAGATAGTAAAATGTTTCCGTGACGAAGATTTACGTGCAGACCGCCAACCAGAATTTACCCAAATAGACTGCGAAATGGCTTTCGTAGAACAAGAAGATATTTTAAATGCTTTTGAAGGTCTAACGAGACACCTTTTAAAAGAAATTAACGGCGTAGAGATTTCTGAATTCCCAAGGATGACATACGACGAAGCAATGGCTAAATACGGAAACGACAAACCAGATATCCGATTTGGGATGGAGTTTGGCGAGTTAAATGAAGTAGCTCAACACAAAGACTTTGGCGTTTTTAACCAAGCTGAATTAGTGGTTGGAATTGCAGTTCCTGGTGGAAATGCGTTTACAAGAAAAGAAATAGATAAATTAATAGACTGGGTTAAACGTCCTCAAGTTGGTGCTTTAGGAATGGTTTATTCGCGTTGTAATGACGACGGAACCTTTAAGTCTTCTGTAGATAAATTTTTCGATCAAGATGATTTAGCAAAATGGGCAGAAATTACAGGTGCAAATCTGGGCGATTTAGTATGTGTACTTTCTGGTGATAAAAACAAAGTAAGAGCACAACTAAGTGCTTTAAGAATGCATTTAGCAGAGCAACTTGGTTTAAGAAAGAATGACGAGTTTGCACCACTTTGGGTAATAGACTTCCCACTTTTAGAATGGGATGAAGAAACGGAGCGTTACCACGCAATGCACCACCCATTCACATCTCCAAAACCTGGACAACTAGAACTTCTGGATACTAATCCTGGAGAAGTAAAAGCAAATGCCTACGACTTAGTTTTAAACGGAAATGAAATTGGCGGAGGCTCTATCCGTATTCACGATAAGAAAACTCAGTCATTGATGTTTGATTATTTAGGGTTTACACCTGAAGAAGCAAAAGCACAGTTCGGTTTTTTAATGGATGCCTTCCAATACGGTGCACCTCCACACGGTGGATTAGCTTTTGGACTGGATAGACTGGTTTCTATTTTGGGCGGACAAGAAACAATACGCGATTTTATTGCATTCCCTAAAAACAATTCGGGACGCGATGTAATGATAGACGCCCCTGCTCCAATTGATGAAAAACAATTAGAAGAACTTCACCTTAGGGTTGAATTAAATAAATAAAACACCTTAAACCTAACAGGTCAGAGTGCTTCTTGTATCGCAATGTCGGTTAGGTTTTTTGATTAAGGTTATCAATATAATTAATGAAAGCTCTAAAAATCATCACATTTATAGTTCTAGGTCTTTGCATTATAGCACTCTTTGTCTTTTTTGGCGGTTGGTTGTATTACCACAAAAAATTCCCAGTTAACGAGGAGGCCTATCCAAATTATGTGGGGTACATCAATCAAGAAACAACAGCCTTAAATAGAAGTTACAATCTTTGTGATCCTAAAACAATATATCACGTACATCACGGTGCTTCAGAAGAAGGATATGTTGGTAATAAAAAGCAGTATAGGGATGATATACTGGCGCAATACAAAAACAATAGTTATACAGATTCTGGCTATCTAAACTTTAGATTTTTGGTTAATTGTGAAGGAAAACCAGGATGGTTTGAAACTATTGAAGTAGACACAAATTATCAAAAAACACAATTTTCAGAAGAATTAGTCTCCCAATTACTCGCATTAACAGCTCAAGCAAAACATTGGAATATAATACGTTTTGATGAACAACCCGTAGATTATTATATGTACGTATCGTATAAATTAAAAGATGGAGAAATTACTGAAATATTGCCTTAGCCTACTATTTATTGCAGCTGTGTTTACTTCTTGTGAAAAAGACCCTTCACAAATGTCTGAAGCTGAAAAGAAGCAATACTCGGTTGAATTATACAAAGAAGCAGTAGGCTTACACGCTGCACAAGGCGACCCAAGAGTTATGACAAAGCTGGAAGCAGCGGTTGCCATGGACCCAAACAATTGTAAAGCGCTCCGAGAACTTTCTGTAGCCTATTTAAAGCGGGGATTGATTGATGAATGGAAAATTAAATTCGACAAAGCCGCTAAATGCGATCCAAAAATTTGGGTGCCGTGGCGAGGGTATCTTTACCTACAGTTTTATAGAGATTATGAAAAGGCTATTGCAGATTTTGATGCTTCAGATACTTTAACCCCAAACTTCACCGATGCACCACAGGGCCACAGTGTAGATTATTGGCGTGGATTGGCCTATCTAGGCCTAAAAGATTACGAGAATTCAATTAAGTATTTAAACCGTTATTTAGATGATGTAACAGAAAAGAATGGTGAAGATTGGGCTGAGCCTACTGCATTTCTATATAGAGGAATTGCTCATTATGAAAATAACACCCCTGAAGCTGCCCTAATAGACTTTGACAAGATGATTTTCTATAATCAAAACAAGACGGCAGATGGAAGTTATTATAAAGCTTTAATTTTATTTGAACAAAATAAATGTGAAGACGCTAAGAAAGAATTAGAAACAGCCTTTAATAATTTTAAAAATGGTTATTTTAACAAACACGTTTACACCGAAGCTTTAAAACAGATCTATATTCAGGACTTAAATAATTTAGAAAACGCGATTAGCAATCAATGCCCGCACAAAAAAGAAGCATATTAGCACGCCTACTTATCTGGCGAATTAAGAATATATCAAATCAGCGATTTGTATATATCTTAAGTATAATTGTAGGTTTCTTATCAGGCGTTGTGGCTGTAATTATCAAAAACGGCACTCACTTTATTCAGCTTTTACTAGAAGGAAAATTAATTGCGGAGTACTATTCTGCTTTTTACTTTATCTTCCCACTTATCGGACTCGGAATTACTTATTTAGTTATTAAGTACTTAATCCGAAATAAAGTAAACCACGGCATCCCTTCTACCCTTTTTGCTATATCAAAAGAAAAGGGGTTGATGAGGCGTTTTCAAATGTTTGGAAGTATGATTGCCGCCCCAATTACAGTAGGTTTTGGTGGATCTGTAGGGCTTGAGGGGCCCACTGTTGCTACAGGTGCTGCAATAAGTTCGAATCTTTCACGCGTATTACACGTAGACCAAGCCACCCGTACTTTATTAATAGGATGTGCTGCAGCAGGGGCTATGTCGTCTATGTTTAAGGCTCCAATCGCTGCTATTATTTTTGCGATTGAAGTTTTTAGTTTAGACCTCACTTTAGTTTCTATGGTTCCTTTGCTGTTAGCTTCGGTTTCAGCAATTTTAACTTCTTATTTCTTCTTCGGAAATGATGTTCTACTCCCTTTTAAAGAAACCGACACCTTTAATATTAGTAATATTCCTTTCTATATAATTCTTGCAGTAATAGCTTCATTAGTTTCAATATACTTTGCAAAAACCTATGCATTCTTTCAAGATATGTTCGAGAAGATAAAATCGCCAATTAAAAGACTTTTTATAGGTGGTTTAAGTATTGGTGTACTTATATATTTTATCCCACCCCTTTATGGAGAAGGTTTTGACATTATAAACGATATAGTAAAAGGAAAACCAGAGTTAGCTTTACAGAACAATATATTTAATCTAGACCTAAATAGTGTGTGGATGGTGATTGCATTATTATCTGGATTAGTCTTTTTTAAAATTATAGCAAGCGCTTTGACCTTTGGCGCAGGAGGTGTAGGAGGTATTTTTGCACCAGTACTTTTTATGGGAAGTATAATGGGGAATGTTGTGGCCAAAATAATAAATAATTGTGGATTGTTTCCAAATGGAGTTTCGGAAAGTAATTTCACTTTAGTGGGAATGACAGGCTTAATGGCAGGAGTACTTTACGCTCCTTTAACCGCAATTTTCTTAATCGCAGAAGTAACCGGAGGCTATGAACTCTTTATTCCTTTAATGATTGTAGCTACCATATCATTCTCTATGACAAAGTACTTTATTCCACATTCGGTTTATGCTATGGAACTAGGGAAAAAAGGAGATTTAATTACTCATAATAAAGACCACGCAGTGCTTACATTAATGGATATAAAAACTGTGATTGAACGTGATTTTATAAGTGTTAATCCACAAATGAATTTAGGTGAAATAGTAAACCAAGCGGTTGTTAAATCTAAAAGAAATATTTATCCTGTTTTAAACAAAGAAACAAAGGCTTTGGAAGGAATTATACTTTTAGACGACTTAAGACCTGTGATGTTTAATCAGAGTTTATACGAAGAAATGAAAGCTAGCGAGTTAATGCATCATCCACCTGCAGTGGTTAACCTCAGTGAAGATAAAATGACAGAAGTAATGAAAAAATTTCAAGATACTGGCGCGTGGAATCTCCCTGTAATTAAAAATGGCGAATATTACGGATTTATATCAAAGTCTAAGTTACTCACAGCCTACAGAAAAAAGTTAATTGATTTTTCTAGAAACTAATACCTTAAAGAATACGTATTTATGAAGTATATTTTAATAATATTATTAATTGTAGTTTTCACAGGATTGGGAAGCGGATTTTATATAAAACCAGAAGATGAATCCACTGGCAACTTACTTATTGGTTTAAGTATTTCACTTGGCTTTTTTATTTTGATGCCTCTGTTTATATACCATCGATGGAAGGATAAAAATGTAAAAGACTATATGCTAACCAAGGAGAATATCCTTAAAATGCAAGAGTATCAAAACTCAAAAGATAAAAAGTAATTTTTTTTGGCTTAGTGCAAATCTAATTTAGATTTCTTTTTTCTATAAAAAATCGCTTCAATAATGTAGAAGCTTCTTTTTCCATAACCCCTCCTGTCATTACAGTTTTCGGATGAAGTTTTGTGTTTAATGAAATACAACCTCTTGCTTCATCTCTCGCACCGTAAACTATTTTTGAAATCTGACTCCAAAACAAAGCTCCCGCACACATTTGGCATGGCTCTATTGTTACGTACAATGTACAATCGATAAGGTATTTTCCGCCTAAATAATTGGCAGCAGAAGTAATGGCCTGCATTTCGGCGTGAGCAGTAACATCGTTTAGTGTTTCTGTTAGATTGTGAGCTCGAGCTATTATTTGATTGTTAATTACCACTACAGCTCCAATCGGAATCTCTCCTTTTTTATAAGCTTCTTCTGCCTCTTGATAGGCGCGTTTCATAAAATATGTATCGTCGTAAGGATTGATCATTTTAATAAATTGTATTCTAAATTCAGTTTAAAATTACGATTAATTGAATTAGGATTTACTTAATTGACAAATTAACGAATTCTCCAATTAACAAATTCCCAATAAATGTATCTTTACCACGTGTTAGTAAACATTCTAAATAATATTAAATCTCCAGAGGACTTACGTACGTTGCCTCAGGAAAATTTGCCACAACTGGCACAGGAACTTCGTGAGTTTATAATAAATATTGTTGCCACTAAAGAAGGCCACTTGGGTGCTAGTTTAGGCGTAGTAGAACTTACAATAGCCTTACATTACGTGTTTAATACACCCGAAGATATTTTAGTTTGGGATGTGGGTCATCAAGCGTATGGCCATAAAATTTTGACAGGTAGAAAAGAAATTTTTCACACTAATAGACAGCTTAATGGTATTAGTGGCTTTCCAAAACGCGAAGAAAGTGAATACGATACTTTTGGAGTGGGACACAGCAGTACTGCAATTTCAGCAGCATTAGGAATGGCGATTGCTTCAAAACTAAGAGGTGAAACAAACAAACAACATATAGCAGTGGTAGGAGACGCCTCCATAGCTAGTGGAATGGCCTTCGAAGCGCTAAATCATGCTGGAGTTACAGATACTAACCTATTGGTGATTTTAAACGATAATGCCATTGGAATCGACCCTAGCGTAGGTGCCTTAAAAGAGTACTTCACAAAAGTAAAACTTAACGGCGCAAAAGAAGCCGATAATATATTCGAAGCCTTAAACTTTAATTATTCCGGCCCTGTAGACGGTCATAATTTAGATCTTGTAATCTCAGAATTGGAGCGATTAAAAAATATTCCTGGACCAAAACTTCTTCATTTAATCACCAAAAAAGGAAAAGGATTACGTCAAGCAGAGGAAAACCAGGTGGTTTATCATGCTCCTGGGAAATTTGATGCCTTAACAGGAGATCTTGCGCCAAGAAGCAACGAAGTTTTACCTCCTAAATTTCAGGATGTCTTCGGAAAAACACTAGTAGAAATAGCTACTACAAATAATAAGATAGTTGGAATTACTCCAGCAATGCCTACTGGAAGCTCGTTAAAATTTATGATGGACGCTTTTCCTAATAGAGCTTTTGATGTTGGGATTGCAGAGCAACACGCTGTAACATTTGCCGCAGGATTGGCAACTCAAGGTTTTACCGTATTTTGTAATATTTATTCAACCTTTCTTCAAAGAGCCTACGATCAAGTAATACACGATGTATGTTTACAAAAAATTCCAGTTATTTTCTGTTTAGATCGAGCTGGAATAGTAGGTGAAGATGGAGCAACCCACCACGGAATTTTCGATTTGGCATACTTAAACTGTATCCCAAACCTCATCATTTTTGCACCGAGAGATGTAGTTGAACTTCGCAACATTATGTTTACCGCTCAGCAAGGGCTACCGTTACCAATCTTTATTCGTTATCCTCGAGGTAGAGGAAAAATTATTGATTGGAAACAGCCTTTCAAAGCTATCGAGATTGGAAAAGCAAATGTTTTAAAGGAAGGTTTAGATATAGCGGTTATAACAATTGGTACAATTGTAAACGAGGCATTACAAGCTATCGAAATGCTTAACCCTTCAGATAAGAAAAAAATAAGCGTTGTAGATATCAGATTCTTAAAACCTTTAGACGAGGAATTACTTCATAATATATTCCAGAATCACCATACTATAATTACTATTGAAGATGGAACTACTACTGGCGGTTTAGGATCTACCATTGCTACTTTTGCTGCTTCGATGGGATATACTAATAAAATTGAAATTTTAGGCATTCAAGATACATTTCTAGAACACGGAACCACTTCAGAATTACGTGATATTGCTGGAATATCCCCAGAAAAAATTAAGCTTACACTTCAACATTATATATAAAAAAAGAGGCTCTTTTGAGCCTCTTTTAATTTTTAACTGATAATTTCTTTTCTTATTTAATTATCAGTTTTGAAGTTTGAGTTTTATCACCACCTTCTACTGTAATCATATACATACCGGTAGATAATTCACTAGCGTCAATTAATGCAGTATGGTGTAATTCAACTTGTTTGTTGAATACTAATCTTCCATTAATATCATAGATTGAAACTTTAGTATTACCCAGGTCAAATCTAGACTTAATATTAATATGTCCATTAGATGGGTTAGGGTAAATAATGAAATTATTTTCTATTTCATTGTTTGCTGTTCCAAGAGGACAATCTGCAGGTACGTCAAAAGCTTCAGTTCCATCTTGCTTACTTGCAACACTTCCTTGATTAGCGCTAAATCCTAATCCTCTACGAGCAAAAACATTCCAAATTAAACATTTGTTAGCTCCACCATTAATAATTTCGTCTGCTTCAAGAATAGCATCTCTACCATCAATAAATCCTGGACTACATCTTTGCAATTTTAAACCGTCTACAACTAACTGTAACGCCATATTATTTCCGCCAGTACCATTGTAAATATCTTCATCAAAGCCATACTCATCTATAAATGCCCAAGTTAAATCCCATAACATCGTAGCCCAAACCGATCCTACTCCGTGAGGCACAACTTGAGATTTAATACTGTTATAAGTAAAGTTATTGATTGACATATCGGTAGTATAAGGTTTGGATCTAATTCCATCACCTGCTCTACTTTCGCCGCTGATATAAGTTCCCATTCCTCTTACATCTTCACCAGATTCACCAGGTAACATAGTTATCATAAGGGCGAAATAATCGCTCCAACCTTCACCCATTTGCTCTTCGTTTTGTAAACATCCTGCAGCAGCTGGACCTCCAGTTAATCTGTTTGAGATTCCATGTCCGTATTCGTGAGCTACAATAGTATTATCTACATCTCCGTCACGTTGGTTAAAATCTGTTCCAGAGCCGTCATCCACTAAAGTTGTACTAATAGTTTCACCATTTAGCAATGCATCAATAATAGCATCTCCATCACTTTTAAAGATCATAATCGAAGGAATTCCAAGTCCTGCTCCAGAACCTCCCATTCTTATTGGGTCGCCTGGTATATTATTTACCATTACAACAGCTACAGCTCCTGCATCTTCTGCTGCTTGTACTTTTTGTGCGAAACCGCATTCTCCTCTTCTTATAACAACAATTTTGCCGCTAAGCTCAGAAGCATTTGTTACGTTATCACACCCATCGTGAGGGTCTGTAGAGTTTCCAGAGTTATCGTCTTCAATTAATGCTAAATTAGCTGTAATTGGCGTTGTTGGAAGTGGCGTTCCACCACCAGTAAAAGCTGATTTATGTGCGTAATAATCCCCAGCTAATGCTCCATTATTTACAGTCATAAAAGTACCTAAAACATTTTGAGGAGCAGACCATAAGTACATTTGCATTCTTCCCGAATATCCGTCTGGTGGAGTCATAAAGTTGGCATTGTTGAAACCACCACCATCTTGAGCTTCTGCTACCACATGGTCACCTTCAGCACCTCCATTACCATAGTTATTAGCCTGGAAGTTTCCACTTTCTTCATCGAAACCATAATGGTAAAATACATCGTGCATGATGTTGTTCATATAGAATAAGTTTGTGATAGCTGCTTCTGTATAGTTTGATGGATTTTGGGGTAAGTCGAAAGGAAAATCAAACTGTAGCGTTGCTCCTCCTTCAGCTTGCATACCTGCACCATTATTACCTGCAATATCTTCTTTAGCCAAAACATTGTTTCCACGAGTAGTAGTGTATTCAGCACCTGCAACACCGTCTGTATCGTGCCATCCAAATGGTGAAGCTACAACGTTAGAAGGGTCCGAAACTAAAACATCGTCTCCATCATTTGGCGCTCCAAATGGTATTGGGAATACTCTGTATGCAGATCCATTTACAACTGGCTGATGAAAGTCTGCTGAAGATTTTTTAGAAAATAAAACACTCTCAGTTGCCTCCATAGTGTGTGAGTGAGGTTGAGCCTCAAAATTGCAACTAGCAACCCAGTCATTTATTTCCAACAGTTTTCCTGTTAAGGCATCAATACGTACACTATAGTAGTTTTGAGCATCTTTTTTATAAATACTAACATCCCAAGCCAAACGCAAAGTTTGGTTGTCGTTTAATCCTTGATACACAAGAGTTACAGGAATGTTGTTTATTGAAATATTTCCATCAGTAAAAACATAAGAGTTATTTCCCACTGTCTCAATAAGGTTTAAACCTGTTGGAGCTGGAAGACCCAATTCTGATGCAGCATTCGAAATTGCCGATAGAGCAGAAACAGAAGGCTGAGTAGTGTTCGCTTTAAGTGCGATATTGTTTGTAAATGCTAATTGAGCTGAAATAACTGATCCTTCTCTTAGTACAAAAGAAGAAATAGCATTGTGAATCTTAATTCCACGAAAACGCTGTTCTACATAAACATTGTCTGCTTGTAAGCTTTTTGAGTGACTTTGTGAAGTAATATTTATGTCTGAATAATCTTGTTGTTCAAGATTTAAGTTCGATCTATTTTGCTGAAGATAGGATTTAATGGAATTGGTGTAATCCTGGGCAAAGCTTAGATTAAAGGTTAATAAAATGAGTGAGTAAATAATTTTTTTCATGAAAATTTGATTTAATATTATAAGAGTTTGCCGAGATTAGTGTTCCAACTCTACAAACAATTGTGAAACTAAAAGAGCAATGTAGCCGCTAAATTTAACATTAATTAAGGTATTTATTAACATAACAGTATATTTTAACATTTACTGTGTCAATGGCATACCCTTTATAATTAAAGATTACCATTTAATTTTTGAAAAATCTGAAGTGCATTGCCATCTGGCATTCTTGAAATATGGTTGCAGCTTTCCATTAAATATTCATATACGCTCTTAGATTTTGTCTTATCTAGAGCAGCAAGCTTTAATAACACCTTATCTTTTTGACGTGCTTCACCATTATATGTGTTTTCAAAAGCAGTTGTATAGGCATCTAATAAAGTAGTAAGGATAGTATAACCTGCAATTTCTTTTTCCATTACTTCATTACTTTGATAAATCCTATCTACGCTCACCTCAATAATATCGGCGATTTGAGCTTTGTATTGACTTTTATCCAATAGTGAAACAGAGAATGTACCTTTAAGTATTTCCTCTTCATTTTCAAGGAAGATGGTGGCGGCTTCTGCAATTAAAGTATTTATTGCAAGCGAACGTAAATATGCTAATCTATCTGAGGAAGTTGAAAGTTTATAGTACACATCACTTTTAAGATTGTTTCTAACTAAATTTATAAGATACTCTAGGGCAACTTCTTCTTCAATCAACCCAAGGTTTATCCCATCTTCAAAATCGATAATGGTATAGCAGATATCATCAGCAGCTTCTACCAAATATGCTAAAGGATGACGTGCATACCCCTCGCCTTCTCTTTTTAACAAACCAAGATCTGAAACTACTTCATCAAAAAATTCAACATCACTTTGAAATACACCAAACTTTTTATCTGCCACGTGTTGTGTAGGTTTTTTAGGAAGTGATTGCTTAGGATACTTCATAAAAGCCCCCAAACTTGCATAGGTCAGACGCAATCCGCCAGAAACTCCATTTTTAGATTCTGTCAAAATTTTGAAGCCGTTTGCATTTCCTTCAAAATCTATTAAATCCTGATACTCCTTATCAGTAAGTTTATCTTTAAAACGCTTCCCATTCCCATTTAAGAAATAATCCCCAATAGCTTTTTCCCCACTGTGACCAAAAGGAGGGTTTCCTATATCGTGTGCTAAAGCCGCAGCGGCTACTATTGCTCCAAAATCGTTTGCTTGGTAACCGTGTACACTTTCAAGATGTGGGTGTTTTTTTAAAATCTGTTTTCCAACAGTCCTTCCTAATGAACGTCCAACAACAGAAACCTCTAAACTATGAGTAAGACGAGTGTGAACAAAAGAAGTTTTAGATAAGGGTATAACTTGAGTTTTGTCTTGCAGACTTCTGAAAGCAGAAGAAAAAATAATTCGGTCGAAATCAACTTCAAAACCTATACGAGTTTCGTTTTCTTCAATCCTAAGTCGTTTGTTTTTATCGCCTTGCTTTCTAAGTGAGAGCAACTGTTCCCATTGCATCATAAGTAATAATATTTTGAAGGCAAGATACTATTTTCAAAAGGGAAGTCAATATTATTTTTTGAATCGCTCTTAACATTAAGCTAACACATTGGTTACTTATTGATAATTCATAATTAACGTAGACTTTACAAGGTAGAGGTTTCTTTGCACCAATAAATCAAACGGCAAAAATGAAAACACTTTTTAAAACTTTATTCTTACTAATTACGTCAATTACATTCGCTCAAAGCGGATCTATTGTTGGACAACTTACCGACACCGATTACAATAACGAACCTCTTCCTTTTGCAAATGTATTTTTAAAGGGAACTTCAACTGGAGTAACATCTGATATAGACGGGTTATATTCTTTAGAAAATATTGAACCTGGTACTTACACCGTAGTTTATAGCTACGTAGGTTATGAAACTGTTGAAATTCCCAATGTAAATGTTACTGCTAATAAAGTAACTAATATTAATGTGCCGATGGGTGCAAGTGCTGCCGCACTAGATGAAGTTGTTATAAAAACTATAACTCGCCGAGAAAGTGCAGTTGCTTTACTACTAGAACAAAAGAAAGCTGTAGGAATTTCCCAATCTATTGGTGCTGAAGATCTTTCTAGAAAAGGTGTAAGCGACGCAGAGGGCGCCGTAACCAAAGTAACTGGAGTGAAAAAACAAGCCGGGACCAAAAACGTTTTTGTTCGCGGTTTAGGTGATCGTTACAATTCAACAACCTTAAATGGTTTGCCACTACCTTCAGAAGATCCTGAATACAAGAACATTTCTTTAGACTTTTTCGCTTCAGATATTATCGAGAGCGTAGGAATCAACAAAACTTTCTCCGTACCACTTTACGGCGATGTTGCGGGTGCTAATATTGATATAGTAAGCAAAGAACTTACGGGTCCTGGAAGTTTACAATTTTCAATTTCACCAGGGATAAACTCTCGCGCAATCGGGAAGGATTTCTTAACAATGGATAACGCTAAATATATTGGTAACATCCACAATACCAATGTTCCAATTACCAATTTAAACATTCATTCTTTCGACAATAATTTTAAACCAGAAACTCAGAACGCACAGCTAAACGGCAGCTATTCACTTTCTGGTGGAAAACGAATTGAGCTTGGAGAAAATCAATTGAGCTTTTTCATTGTTGGAAGTTTAGATAACAATTATGAATATCGCGAAGGTGCTTCAGACAGAATAAATGCAGCAGGTGGTTTTAATCAGCAGTTTGATAAAACTGAATACAATTATAATGTGTCAAAACTTGCAATGGCAAATGTAAAATTTCGTTTTGAAGAAGGAGATTACATTTCTTTAAACAGTATGTTCATCAAGAGCAATACTCAAAGCATTTCAGATTATTACGGTTTAAAATCAGGATTAACTGAAAACGATGAACCTGGAAATCCAGTTCGTGCTTTTATTAGAAGACAACAGGAAGAAGAAAACAATCTCTTTGTAAACCAGCTTTTAACTTCACTTACACTTTCAGAGAAATTAAGTTTAGATGCTGGGGCTTCATTTAATACTATCCGCGGATACGAGCCAGACAGAAGAACAAACACTTATGTAATCGATGTAAATAGCGACGTGGCAAAAGCTGCTTCTGGAAGTGCATTAAACAATCGTTTCTACTCAAATCTTGAAGAAGATGATTTGGCTGGAAAACTTTATTTAACCTATGCTTTAAATGGAAAAAACGAATTTAGCAACAACAGTAAAATTCGCTTAGGGTACAATTACAGAAACACCGATCGCTCTTTCAATTACACTCAGATAAACTATATTTTAGACAGTCCAACAGTTGTTGATATAGACAATCCAGACACTTCACTATTTAATCAACAGTCTCTGAACGATGGAATTTTCAGACTTACTACCAATCGCGGGGATGGTCGTGACGGTAATGATCCTTTTATACCTTTTTCTTATAACGGAAAGAGAACTTTACACGCTGGTTTAGGAGATATTAGCTATGACTTTTCAGAAAAATTTTCAGCGAATATTGGGATGCGTTATGAAAAAGTAAAGCAAGAAGTGTTTTTCGATACTAACCTTGCCACTACAAACGATCCAAATACCGATCCTTCGCTAATTGATGAAAACTTTATCCTTCCAAGTTTCAACTTGAAGTACAATTTCAATGAAAACAGCATATTGCGTTTGGCGGGAAGTAAAACATATACACTACCACAGTTTAAGGAAGTAGCTCCTTTTTTATATGAAAATGTAAGTTTCAACAGCTTTGGAAACCCGTATTTATTAACTGCTGATAACTACAATCTAGATTTAAAATACGAATACTATTTCAGTAGAAGTGAAATAATAGCCGTAACAGGTTTCTACAAAAACATTCAAAACGCAATTAACCGAATTGAAGTTAATTCGGCTGCTGGAGAACTATCCTATGTAAATACGGGCGATGCAAATATTGCAGGAGTAGAGCTTGAATTGAGAAAAGACATCTTAAATATTACAGATGAATCAGACAACGAAAAGAAATTGACATTTGGTTTAAATGCTTCATATCTGTATTCAAATCAAAAACTTGAGGATGTTCCAACAGATAATCTTACTGTGAGATTTACAAATAAAGAAGATGAATTAGAAGGTTCTTCTCCATTCATCTTAGGAACCGATTTAACCTTTAACTTAAACAAAAACAATAGCGGAATTACAAGTTCAGTTGTTTTCAACTACAATAGTAAAAGTATTTACTCTCTAGGAACAGGTGGTGACGATGCAAATCCTGGTTCTGGAAAAAGCAATATTATGCTTGCCGCTGTTCCTACTTTAGATTTCATCAACAAAATTGCCATCAATAAAAACTTCGGAATCAAACTTAACATTAAAAACATATTGGATCCTGAGTATAAATTGACGCAAGCAGTAAACAACATTGGTGTTGCTAATCCTGCATTACCTAACGGACAAGAGATTCCAGTTGAAAGTTATAAAAGAGGAGTTTCTTTTAGCGCCGGCGTTTCGTATTCATTCTAAAAAACTATTAACCCAAACTTAATATTAACCTAAACCAAAGGAAACACTACAACAGTTTCTTTGCATCAAACTTTAAAATCAAAAATGAAAACAATGAAAAAATTACTTTTATCAACCTTTGTATTAGCAGCCTTAACAATTAGTAGCTGTAGTAAAGATGATAGTAGCGATCCAGTTGCTGTTACTTGTAATGACGGAATTCAGAATGGAGATGAAACTGGAGTAGACTGCGGTGGTTCTTGCGAGCCATGTGCTGTGGAAGGTCAAAAAGACGGAATTATAAACTCTCAAGACGATCCAGATTTAGATGCGTCAGATCTTAAAGGAAATGTTACTGCCGATGTTCGCCTTACAAATGATACAGTTTGGGTTTTAAGTGGTCCATTAAGCGTAAAAGAGGGGGCAACTTTAAGCATAGACGCTGGAACAACAATTAAAGCGGTTGCTGGTGGAACTAATGTTTATCTAGTAATTGAGCAAGGTGCAAAAATTAACGCAGAAGGAACTGCAGATGCGCCAATTAGATTTACTTCAAATGCTTCTAACCCTCGATCTGGTGACTGGGGAGGAATTCTTATAATCGGGAAAGCACCTCTTAGTGGTGGTGGAACTGCTACAACTGAAGTTGTTGACCTTACTTACGGTGGAACAGTTGAAAACGACAACTCTGGAGTAATGAAATATGTTGAAGCTTCTTACACTGGTGCTAGAATAAACGGTGATAAAGAATTTAACGGAATTACTTTTTACGGTGTTGGAAATGAAACAGTAATTGAAAACTTAGCAGTTTTTTACTGTGATGATGATGCCTACGAGTGGTTTGGTGGTACTGTAAATGTAAAAAACCTAATTGCAGTAAACATTAAGGATGATATGTTTGACTGGACTCAAGGTTGGACTGGAACTGCAAAAAACCTTTATGGATTACGCGAATCTGACTTTACAGCAATTACTGAAGACCCTCGCGGATTAGAAGGCGATGGTAACCTAGATGGTAACTCTCCTGGTGACACTGGACAGTCTAACCCTACAATTGATGGTTTAGTTTTAATAAACGGATCTATCATTGAAATGGCAGATATGATTAAGGTACGTCGTGGAAGCGGACTTACATTAACCAATGCTTATGTAGCATTTGCTAACGAAGATGCTAAAGCTTCAGACTTTATCGATCTACAAGATGGTAAGGGTAATGCAAATGGCTCACTAGTAAATATATCAATTGTTGGAAATTCTTCAACAGGACTTGATATAACAGACGTAAAATCAACGGAAAATGCTGTAATTGAAGTGACAGACGGGACTACTCCAACTGTAAGTAGAGACCTTTTCAATTGGACAGCATACGATTTTGAATAAGTACTTGAATTAGCAAAATCCTAAGCCCAGTTTCAGTTGAAAACTGGGCTTTCTTTTTTTAAAGCAATTTCGAAAAACATAAAACCAATAGATAATAAATATCTCAATTTAACCATTTGGTAATATTATGTTTACCACAATTAAACATTGAGTTTGTTTCTTTGGTTCAGCTTTAAGAGCAAATTTAAAATCGTTTTAGTTTTTGTCGACTAGATTTTAAACCGGGCTTCACTTCATCGTGAAGCCCTTTTTTGCTTAGTATTAAATAATTAATTTCAATTCTTAACATTCAGGTAACATTAAATTCGGTTCTTTACAGCGACAAAAACTAAAAAATTGATTTCTTAATGCCACACAAGTGCTTATTAATTAGCTTCTTGGTACTTTTCTGTTCAGTTGTGTCTGCTCAAGAAGAATCAGGCAATCCATTTACTTTTAAATGGGAAAACGGCTTCAAACTCAATAGTCAAAACAATCAATTCTCCCTAAAATTTGGCGGTCGAATAATGGTCGACCACGCTTATTTGTTTCAGAGCAGCGAACTAAACGAAAGTTTTGGACCATTAACATCAAAAAGTGGAACGGAAATTCGCCGTGCTAGACTTTATTTTTCAGGAGATATTTATAAGAACACCTTTTTTAAGTTTCAAGTAGATTTTGCTGGAGATCAAGTATCGTTAAAAGATGTTTACATCGGATTCAAAAACATTCCAATAGTCGGGAAAGTAACGGTCGGACATTTTAAAGAACCTCTTCGACTTTCTGCAATAAACAGTAGTAAATACACAACATTTTTAGAGCCAGCTCAAAATATAGATTTTGCACAAGTTCGCAATAACGGTATTCTTCTATCCAACGATTTTTTAAACCGACGTTTATCCGCACAATTTGGAGCTTTTAGAAATGCCGACAATAACAGCAATGATGTTTTTGCAGATGACGGTTATGTAATTGGGGGAAGAGTTACTGGATTAGTAATTAATGAAGAAGAGAAAAACCACCTATTGCATTTAGGAGCAGCTTACAGCTATAGAAACCCAAAAAGCAAGGAATATAGCGTTTCTGTTAGACCAGGGGTACACCTAGCTCCTAAATACCTGGCTACAGGCCCAATTGAAAACTTAGACTATGTGGGACTTAAAAATTTTGAATCCGCGTACGTACATGGAGCCTTTTCATTCCAAGGAGAGTACTTAACAGCATCGGTAAATACCTACTCCAGAACTTATAAATTTTCAAATTATTATGGGGAATTCAGTTATTTTTTAACAGGAGAAAGCAAGAAATTCAAAGGGTCTTATGCCGGTTTTGACAGGGTAACACCTAACAAAAACTTCGGTGGAAATGGCAAAGGCGCAGGAGCTTGGGAAGTAGCATTACGATATTCTGAAACAGACTTAACCGATAAATCAGTTCTTGGTGGAAATCAAAAAGATATCGCCGTAGCACTTAATTGGTATCCAAATCCAGTTACGCGATTGATGCTAAATTATGTTTGGGCGGATATTGAAAGTAAAGGCCAAGGAAATTATTTACAAGGAAGATTACAAATTGAATTTTAAATTGCATAGTTAACAATTTGGTAACAAACACTCCTTTTTTATATAGGAAATTTGCACCAATTTAATAATCGACAAAAATGGACAATATTTATTTATTAATGATAGTTGCACTTGTTGCTTTAGCCATAGCAGATTTAGTTGTGGGTGTAAGTAATGACGCTGTAAACTTTTTAAACTCTGCAATTGGCTCAAAAGCTATTCCGTTTAAAGGAATATTAATTATAGCCAGTTTGGGAATCTTTATTGGAGCCGTATTTTCAAGCGGAATGATGGAAGTCGCCCGAAAAGGAATCTTCGTCCCCGGGGAATTCTATTTTGATGAAATTATGATCATCTTTATGGCCGTAATGATTACCGATATCTTACTGCTGGATTTTTTCAACACCATTGGTCTACCTACATCTACAACGGTATCAATTGTATTTGAATTATTAGGAGCCGCAGTAATTATGGCGCTTATAAAAATTGGCCATAACGATGCCGAAACAATCTCTTCACTTTCAAAGTATATAAACACTGAGAAAGCTGTTGAAATTATTGTGGGAATTCTCCTCTCCGTCGTCATTGCCTTTACGGTCGGGGCGATAGTACAATACCTATCTCGATTAATTTTCACCTTCCATATAGAGCAAAAGATGAAATATTTCGGAGCTATTTTTGGAGGGATTGCTTTAACTGCAATTAGCTACTTTATTTTTATGAAAGGACTAAAAAGTACACCTTTTTACAGTAGTTTTAAAGGAGTAGTTGAAAGTAATACAGCTTTAATTATAGGTATAAGCTTTATTATTTGGACTGTATTCTCGCAACTATTTATGATGGTTACCAAAAAAAGCATCCTGATAATAGTAATTGCAGTAGGGAGTTTCAGTCTTGCTCTAGCATTTGCTGGTAACGATTTGGTTAACTTTATTGGTGTGCCAATGGCCGCTTACCACAGTTATATGGATTGGTCTACATCTGGCGTTGATGCTTCTGCATATGCAATGACAAGTCTTGAAACAGCAGTACCTGCAGAACCATTTTTATTGTTTGCTGCAGGAGCAATTATGGTTTTAACATTATGGTTCTCTAAAAAAGCAAGAACGGTATCTGATACAGAGATCGATTTAGCACGTCAAGGAGATGGTCATGAGAAATTTAGCCCTAATATGTTATCAAGGTTTTTAGTTAAATCTAGTACTTATTTAGCTACATATTTTGAACATATTCTTCCAAAATCAATGCAGGAGAAAATAGATAAGCGCTTTGAGAAGCCAGTAATTGAATTACCAAAACACAAAGCATACGAGATGCCTGCTTTTGATATGATTCGTGCTTCTATTAACCTTGTTGTTGCAGGTATATTAATTGCTACTGCTACTTCAATGAAGCTTCCTCTATCCACAACTTACGTAACTTTTATGGTTGCCATGGGTACATCCTTAGCAGACAGAGCTTGGGGTCGTGAAAGTGCTGTTTACCGCGTTGCAGGTGTACTAAATGTTATTGGAGGATGGTTCTTTACTGCCTTCGTTGCATTTACTGCAGCAGGAACCTTAACTTACTTAATTTTTATAGGAAGGGGAACTATGATTGCTGTACTTCTTCTATTAGCTATTTTATTGTTGGTTAGAAACTACATTTCTCACAAAAACAAGGCTAAACTTAAGATGAATAAAACAGGTTTAAAGAAAACCGAAAGTAAAACTGTTCAAGGTATTATTCAAGAAAGTGCTGAAAACATTAGTAATGTTGTTTCTCGCTCAAACAAGATTTACACCGATATGTTGCGAGGCCTTGCAAAACAAGACACTAAGAAACTAAAGAAGAGTAAAAAAGGTGTTTCAAAGTTAAATGATGAGGTAGAAGAATTGCGAGATAACTTATTCTATTTCATTAAAAACCTTGACGATACAAGTGTTCGTGGAAGTAATTTCTACATCATTATCTTAGGTTATTTAACGGATATCGCTCAGTCGTTAGAATTCATTTCTAAAGCAAGTTACAAGCACGTTAACAACAACCACAAAGCACTTCGTTTCAACCAAATTAAAGATCTACAAGAAGTTGATAGACATCTTGAGGGCTTATTAAATGAAATTGAAGATATATTCGACAAGAAAGAATTTGAACGTATTGGTCAAGTTTTAAATAGAAAAGAGGAAATTTACGCTAGTCTTTCAAATAAGATTGAAAAGCAAATTGCTCGAACCAGAACTGAAGAATCTAGCCCGAAAAACACTACTTTGTATTTCAGCTTACTGCTAGAAACAAAAGACTTAGTGAAAGCCTTGATGAACTTGATGGAGGAGTATCACTCAAGTTATAAAAAAGCGTAATTCATCGCTTTTAAATAAAAATCCCTCGGTAAAACTTTCTGTTATTACTGAGGGTTTTTTTTATCACCTATTTAAATCGTACCGTTTTTAACTAAAACAAAGATTGTTGTTGCCAAGGATTTTCGTGTTCTAACAACCATTTCTTACGATGTAGTCCGCCAGCATAACCCGTTAAGGATCCATCACTCCCAATTACTCGATGACAGGGAATAATAATCGAAATTGGATTTTTACCATTTGCTGAAGCTGCAGCTCTTATAACTTTGGGATCGCCAAGTTTATTTGCTATTTGCTGATAATTAAGTGTTTTCCCAAAAGGAATATTTAAAAGTTCGTTCCAAACACGTTTTTGAAAATCTGTACCCTTTGGAGAAATTTTCACATTAAAGGTTGAACGTTTACCTTCAAAATATTCTTGAAGTTGAGTAACCACATCATTTAATTCCTTTGGAATATTTTCTGAAATAGCTAAGGAATCATCATCCTTAAAAAGTATGGACGATACTCCTTCTGAATTCCCTACAATTTCTATAACTCCAATTGGAGATTGCGTAAAAACTGTGTGCATTACTCCGATTTATCTTGAGGTTTGTCAATATCATTAATTTGAATTCCTATTCGCTTAGCTCGTTTTTCCCAGTTCTTTCGGGCTTGTAGTTGTAAATCTTCAATATTATCACTCTCGTCCATGATTTCGAGACCTAAAAGAGTTTCTATGATGTCTTCCATAGTAACTACCCCAATAGTATTGCCAAAATCGTCCACTACCGCAGCGATATGAACACGTTGCTTAATAAACGTCTCAAACAAATCTGGAATTGGTTTTTCTGCCGAAACCATAAATATTTCTCTCCTAATATCGCTTAATAACTTGTCGCCACGCTCTTCAACGATTTCTTCTAAAACATCATCTCTTAGCACGAAACCGGTAATGTTATGCGTTTTATCTTTATAGACAGGGATTCTTGAAAATCTTAGATTTTTATTTGATTCATGAAATTTTTGAAGAGTCATTTTTTCATCTTCTAAGGTTACAACAGGAAATGGTGTCATTACATCTTTTGCTTGTACACTTTTAAAAACCAAAAGATTTTTAATTACCGTAGTCTCATTTTCTTCAAAAACACCTTCTTCTTCGGCAGCATCGGTAATCGCCATAAATTCTTCACGACTCATAGTACTTACATGAGCTGATTTTCCAACCATTTTGGTCACAATCATCAATAGCCAAAGTATTCCCGTATACTTTAAAGGGAAAATTATTATCTTCAAAAACATAGCTGTAAAAGAGCCTAAACTCTTCCAGTATGTAGCTCCAATTGTCTTTGGGATTATTTCTGAAACTATAAGAATTAAAATTGTCATTATAGCTGAAACAATTCCAACTATATTCATTCCAAAAACCTCCACTTTATACGGTAGTTTTTCTGCTTGTACTCCCACCAAGATTGCACCCACAGTATGAGCAATTGTGTTGATAGTAAGTATTGCTATTAAAGGCTTATCTATATCCTTCTTGAAATTGGTGAGTGTTTTTGCATAACCTTTTCCTTCTTTGGTTTTCATTCGTAAAAACGTAGGAGTGAAACTCAACAATGCTGCTTCTAAAATAGAGCATAAGAATGAAAATAATATCGATAAAACCGCATAAACTATTAATAACGTCATATATAGATGAATATTTTTTTTGATAAAAATAAAGATTTATAAACGTTATTAACGATAAGGTCTTGTTAATTACATAAAAAAAACCGCCTCATTGGGCGGTTTTAAATGAATTATGTTTAAGAAGCCTTTAATAACGGTCTTAATGTATTTTCCCAACGTTTAGCGTTTTGCAAACTAATATATGGGTCTGTACTTAGTTCCTCATCATCGTATTCGTTGTAAAATGTTATTTCTTTACTGCCGGTGTTTTTAATAATTTCAAGCCCAACCCAATCTAATGTTTTTTCGGTTTGCTTTATACTCTTCACTCGACAAGCTTTTACCTCCTCCATATTTACAATAGTAAAATCGGCTACTGGATTTTTCTTAGTAGAATAAACCATTTTATTAGTGTTAGGATCAACACCAATCACTACATTTCCGAGGATTTCTAAATTGTCTAACCTAATTCCATTTTTTTCAGAAAGGGAATTGATCGTTTTTTTTACTTTTCTGTCAAGTCCTGATGCGTTTACAATCATATAGCCTACAGGTACAGCTATCAACAATAATATTATTAGCCCAATTAGGGATGCACTTATTTCCATAATAGATAATTTTTAGATGAATAAATTGAATAAATAATGGCTTGAAAATCAATTCAAACCAGACGAATTAATTATCCAAAAATTACCAGAAGAAATGAAATGGAAAGAGATATTGAAAAATCAGTTCACGTTTGTCCTTTAAAGAAAAAGAACATTTAATAACTGAAGAATTACAGGTATTTGGAAACTCTTTATTAGAATAAAAAAGCCCGGTTAATCCTGCATTCGAAGATTCATTTTGGGTGATAGTTTGAGAAGCCTCTCCTATTGATACCTTATTAATTTCAAAAGGCTTGCTATTATCATCTTGTTGAAACTGAGAAACAACAACAGCTTTATCTGTAGTAGAAAGTACTTCACTTGCAATAGCAACATTCCCGAATACCAAAAAAGTGGCAATCGTAATTAAGAATGTATTTATATGTTTTTTTGCAAATTTCACTAAACAAATGTAATCTAAAATTGAATTCGAAAATTTAAATTTTTGCTAATTATTAAATCCACTAAAATATTAAGAGCGATGTTTTTTAGACTATAATCTAAAAAACATCGCTCCTATTATCTTATGAGGTTCAAGCTATGAAATAATCTTCACAACGTCTTTAGCAAAGTAACTTGCAATCATAGAGGCTCCAGCTCTTTTTATAGCTGTAATTTGCTCCATCATAACTGCATCGTGATCTAACCAACCTTTTTCAGCTGCAGCTTTTAACATAGAATATTCTCCACTAACTTGATAAACTGCCACAGGAACATTTACCTCATTCTTAATTTCACGAACAATATCTAAATAGCAAAGCCCAGGTTTTACCATAACAATATCTGCTCCTTCTTCAATATCCATTATGGTTTCACGAATAGCTTCTTCGCGGTTCGCAAAATCCATTTGATACGTTTTTTTATCCTTTGGAATATTTTTTAAATCTACTGGAGCAGAATCTAGTGCGTCCCTAAATGGACCGTAGAATGCAGACGCGTATTTAGCGCTATAAGCCATAATCCCGGTATTGTGGAAACCTTCATCTTCCAATAAGGTTCTAATCTCAAAAATACGTCCGTCCATCATATCACTAGGTGCAATAACATCGGCACCTGCCTGAGCGTGACTAAGTGACATTTCGGCTAAAACGGCACTACTATCATCGTTAAGAATTATTCCTTCAGATACAATTCCATCGTGGCCATAGGCTGAAAATGGATCTAATGCCACATCGGTCATTACAAGCATTTCAGGTACAGCATTTTTAACTGTTTTAATAGCACGTTGCATCAACCCATCAGGGTTTAATGCCTCTTTTCCGGTGTTATCCTTCAATTTATCATCAACTTTTACGAAAAGCAAAACCGACTTTAACCCAAGCTTCCATAGTTCCTTTGCCTCTTTTTCAAGCAAATCTAAACTCAACCTATAGTAATTTGGCATTGAGGCAATTTCCTCTTTAACACCTTTCCCTTCAACAACAAAAAGCGGAACGATAAAATCATTCGGACTTAAAATTGTTTCGCGAACTAAACTTCTCATACTTTCACTAGTTCGCAATCTTCTGTTTCTTCTTAATGGATACATATCTATTTAGATTTTAAATTTTAGACTTGAATTTTTAGATTGTTTGATAAATCTAAAATCGCCGATTTAAAAATCAAATCCGCAAAATTATTCTACCAAAAACCATATTTTACATGATATTTTAAACTCGTTAAAATACTTTATTTTTAGCGTTGCAAATTTACTACTATAATCTGAGCCTTCCATATATTGAACACGCTATCCTCATCCCTACTATTCAAATTTACCTGGCGAAGCTATCAAGCGCGTTTTTTGGAAGATTTCGAAATGCATATAGAAGATAAACATTTGCATATAGTAGCGCCTCCTGGCGCTGGAAAAACTGTTTTGGGGTTAGAAATGGTACGCAGAATAAACAAAAAGACACTCATTTTATCCCCCACTTTAACAATTCGTAATCAATGGTACGAGCGAATGTTAGAATGTTTTGTAAACGGTGAACATTCAATACAAGTTTCCTTCAACTTAAAAAACCCAAAAACACTTACCTTTTCTACGTATCAATCTTTACATTCTTTTTATAAGAATGAAATGGAAAGTTCTGATACTAAATTGCTTAATTTTTTTCAGAAATGTGGAATCGAAAATCTTCTTTTAGACGAGGCGCACCATCTAAAAAAGGAATGGTGGAAACCCTTAATTAGTTTAAAACAACTTCCAGATTGCACTGTAATTTCTCTGACCGCAACCCCACCATATGACAGTGAAGCCAATGAGATAGCCAACTATTTTAAATTGTGTGGTCCTATAGATATGGAAATCGGCTTACCAGAATTGGTAAAGGAAGGGAACATATGCCCACATCAGGATTATATTTATTTTTCGCTACCGGATGAAGAACAAATTCGATATATAATCAAATATCGCGAGCAGATACTAGCCTTTGTTTCATGGTTAAAAGCAGATGAAGATTTTAAAAACTTTATTCTGAAGCATCCATTTTATGAGAATACTGAAAATTTACTAGAAGCTATTTACGAACATCCAGATTTCTATTCGGCGATGCTTATATACTTAAATTCGATTGATTTTGAAATTCCTTCAGAAAAAATTGAAGTATTAGGGGTGAACCCAAAAAACATCACCTTCCCTTCATTTACTTATGAGTGGGTTGAAGCTTTACTGCAACCCCTTTTAGTTGATAATAGAGAGGTTTATATTGATAATGAAACTCTGCTAAATACCCTTGAAAAGAAGCTGCGAAAAATTGGTGCTTTCGATAAACAACGGATTAATCTTGTTGGCGAAGGCAATCTGTATCGTTCCCTCTCCCAAAGTCCTTCAAAGCTTAGGAGTATTGTTGAAATCACGAAGATAGAAAGTGAAAACTTAGGGAATTCACTGAGAATGGTAGTTCTTTCAGACTATATCAGAAAAGAGTATCTCGATTTTAAATATGGTGAGACGCTTTCAGATATCAACAAAATGGGGGTAGTTCCTATCTTTCAGCATCTTCGAAACAACATAAAGAACGACGATTCTTTAAAACTTCAAAAAAGTAAATTAGCCGTACTTACTGGCTCGTTGATTTTAATTCACAATTCGGTGTTGAATGAATTAACCTCTAATATATCTAGAAATGCTTTCACTCAATCCATTTTATGGGACACAGAGTATATTATTATCAAGCCAACATTATACGGAAAAAAGCAAATAATAGGCGCTATAACGCAACTATTTGAAGATGGATTTATTCAAGTCGTTGTTGGCACGAAATCGTTATTGGGTGAAGGCTGGGATGCACCAGCAATTAATACACTCATTCTAGCCTCATATGTTGGCTCCTTTGTAACCTCCAATCAAATGCGCGGTCGGGCACTTCGCATAAACCCTTTAAAACCCGAAAAAGTAGCAAACATCTGGCATCTTGCTTGCGTGGATCCCACTAGTAATATTGGCGGTGCCGATTTAGAAACGTTAACCCGAAGGTTTAATGCCTTCTGCGGAATTTCTCTTGAAAGACAACCTTATATACAAAACGGTATTTCCCGTTTTAAAATAACCAGGGCGCTCTCAGAAGTAGAAGTTTTAAATGAGAAAATGTGCTCTTTGGCATTAAATCGCCCCAACGTAAAGAAAAGATGGGATAAAGCGCTAGAAAAGGGAAACATATTGATTCGAGAGTTGAAGCTAGATTTTGAATCCAAAACAACTTCCACAAAACCAAAAAAGTATTATTATAGAGATTTAGTGAAATATGCCTTTGTCGAAATTTCAGTATTAATGGCAATTACCATTCCTGAACTTTTTTTAAAAAACTTTTTCACCTTAGTTTCACGTGGATTTCTTTATTTCTTCTATGCCGTAGGAAGCGGAATTGTTTTAATATTTGTCCCAAAAACTTTTAAAGCACTCAAATTATATCTTAAATATGGCAGAAGAGATAAACAGTTGAAAAAAATGGCAAATGCCTTAAAAGCAGCTATGATTGAAAAACAGATTATAAAATCTGCCGCAACCGAAATTGAAGTTGTAATTGAAAATATTAATCAAACGGAAATAAGCTGTTTTTTACAAGGTGCCACAGTTAAAGAAAGTTGGCTTTTTACAGATTACCTTGAAGAAATTATATCTCCTGTTGAAAATCCGCGCTATATTGTTAGTCAATCTGGCTGGTTTAGAAATAAATTGGGGCTTGCCAATTATTACAGCGTTCCAAAGCTATTTGCCGAAAGGAAAAAGGATGCAGATTTATTCTTCAGACATTGGAAAAAATACAATGGAAAGGCAGAACTCACTTTTACTAGAAATGCTATAGGCAGAAAACTATTGTTAAAAGCCCGCTTTCATTATTTTCAGCATGGGAACAACCTAAAATCAAAAAAGTCGTTGATATGGAAGTGATGGTAGTTCCCTGCAAAGGCGAAGCTAATTCACTTATGATCTGGGACTCCCTTGCAGGAACAGTGATATTTGTATCGCTGTGAAGAAAACTAGTCTGCAAAAGAAAGTTTCTGGACAATCAAGAAAATGGCTGTGCAGATTAAACCCACTCTTTAGGGTTTCTTAATACCTCAACAAGCTTTTCTTCTTCACTCCCCGCCTCTGGATGATGATCGTACTTCCATTGAACGTGTGGCGGTAAACTCATTAAAATACTCTCTATACGACCGTTGGTTTTTAATCCAAACAAAGTTCCTTTATCGTGAACTAAGTTGAACTCAACATAACGCCCACGACGAATTTCTTGCCAAGTTCTATTTTCTTCAGAATATGAAAGGTCTTTTCTCTTTTCAACAATCGGCAGATAACAATCTAAGAAACTATTACCAACTTCGGTTACAAAATTGTACCAGTCTTTCATATTCATCTCATCGGTCTTCTTTAAATAATCAAAAAACAAGCCTCCAACTCCACGAGCTTCATCGCGATGAGAATTCCAAAAATATTCGTCGCAACGCTTTTTGTACGTCGAATAAAACTCACTATTATGTTTGTCGCAAGCTGTTTTGCACACCTTGTGAAAATGTGCTGCGTCTTCTTCAAATAAGTAGTAAGGTGTTAAGTCTTGTCCTCCACCAAACCAACTATCTACAATATTTCCTGCAGCATCGTACATTTCAAAATAGCGCCAGTTTGCATGTACTGTTGGTACCATTGGGTTTTTTGGGTGTAGTACTAAGCTCAAGCCACAAGCAAAAAAATCTGCGTCTTTTACTCCGAAATACGCCTGCATACTTTCAGGTAATTTCCCGTGTACTTCACTAATATTAACTCCTCCTTTTTCAAAAACATTTCCGTTTTCAATCACGCGAGTTCGGCCGCCACCGCCTTCTTTGCGAATCCATTTATCTTCTTGAAACTTCGCCTTACCGTCTATTGACTCTAAGGCTGAAGTTATTTCGTTTTGTAAATTTTTTATGTAGGCTACAAATTGTTCTTTCATATTCTTTTTAGTTTGGGAGTTTGGGTCCACAAAACAGTTGCTTTTGTTGTTATCGCCGGGTAAGTCAAAATTATTTTGAATCTGACTATTTCCTGCAAGATGTTCCCCCGCCTTTTCTGCGGGGGCTCCTTGTAGGTCTTCTCCTGCAAGTATTTCTTTATTATGTGAATACGCCATATTTTCTATAGATTCAAAAAGAGTGTTAACTATATAATCTTTTGAAATTTTAAAATATTCTGGTTGACTTAGATTTAAATAATGATGAAAAGAGGAAAACTTATACTTTGTAATATCCTGTGTTTCTTTAGGATTATTATGAATATAAATTAAAAGAGACTTTATATAGTTTTCATCCTTAACCTTTATTCTTTTAAAATGCTTTTCAAATAAGCTTCCCGTACGTCCTGCAAATTTATTGAATGCCTTTGCATAAGCATTGAAAAAATCGGAAATACTCTTAGTAAATTCTTCCGGTTTCGAATTAACTTGAATAAGAAAATGGAAGTGATTATCCATTAAACAATAACCAAAAACTTCAACATTCTGAGCAACATATTTTCCAAATAATTGAAGAAAATAGCGTTTGTTTTCTTCAGTCTTAAAAATATTCTCCCCATTAATACCTCGATTGTAAATATGGTAGTAATGTGATTGTTCAATTGTTTCTAGTTTCATAATCCTTCGTTTTTAATACCTACAAGGTCTTAGAGACCTTGCAGGATGTCTTAGAGACCTTGCAGGATGGTTTCAAAACCTTACCAAAACGCAGACGAGTTACAGTATATTAGACACCCTTTGAGTTGTTTTTTGGTTTTCCAAAACTTTTAAAGTTTCTGTGCTTGCTGCGGTTACTGAAAGAGGTAAAACCAAGATAATTCCAACCACAGGAATTAATAGTACAAGCATAAATACAATACCGTTTCCTATTGCCAAACCTCGGTTTTTCTTAACAAATTGAATGCTTTCAGCATATTTAAAATGTCGCTCTAACGTATAGTCCATATTTCCAAAGCCTGCGTAATAACTCTGTATTAAAAACAACAAAATTGATGATGCTATTCCAATTACAGGGATAAAACCGATTAGAATTATAGGTATGGTAATCATTAACTCCATCAATAAGTTTCGGACATTTAGTCGAATTCCTCGCCATAATTGCCCCGCATTGGTTGTGTTTCTATGCGAGTGGTCTATGTTGTCCACCCCGTATAAATGCTTTTCAATTTTTTCTGAAACAGGACTCATAAAAGGTGCACTAAGTGCCATTACAATATGCCTATAAAGAATAAGCCCAAGTGCAATGATAATTAAGGCTCCTATAAATTCGCTTATCGTTTTAAAAGTCTCCGCTCCCCATTCCCAAAACCAAACTTTTGATATAAATGCACCAAGATTATCACTTAAACCCCAAGCTGAAAACGCAATTAAGATTGCCGTAAAAAAACTAATTGCCATCGGCACTCCAAAGTACTTCCAAAGCCCAAGTTTACTTATAAGCTTGAAAGTTCCAACGTATGCTCTTATGCCTCTTAGAATGTTTTTAATCATAGTTTTGAGTTTCAAACGTTGCAGAATAACTATAATGACAAACTAGGCTATATAGACCAACTTATCATCAAATCTCTCAACCTCTTCAACAGTTTCAATCTTTGCCGCTTCCTCTGCTTTTTGTTTCAAAAAAGTTACAATTTCTTCCTCGCTTTTATTCTTTATTTCTTCATAAAAAATAATTCCCATTAAATTATTATGGATATCCATGGCTCTATCTAATGGTTCGTTAGGTGAGAAATCCTCGTGCCAATCGGTGAACTTTTTAGCCCAAGCTTTTGCTTTTTCCTCATTCCTCCTCCACTTTAAGCATCTTCGGATTATCAATATCACCCAGAAGGCGTGCCTAAATGCATTTGCCGGATTATTTAAATGATGCGTATTGCCGTATTCTTTCTGTGCAATAAGCATACAATTTTTGGTGGCAAAAATGGTTGGAATTCCGTAAAACGGATTTCTAATAAAAAGACCAAGCAACCCAAAGAGTTGCTTGAAGTCTAATCTATTAAAAATTCGCCAAAGCATTTAATCTTGTTTGTATTCTTTTACAGCTTCTATAAAAGCACCTGCATTCTCAATTGGAATATTAGGTAAAATACCGTGTCCTAAATTTACTATATAACGATCTTTTCCAAACTCATCAATCATCTGTTTCACCATCTTTTTAATTTCAGACGGCGGACTGAAAAGTCTAGTCGGATCAAAGTTACCTTGTAGAGTGATGTTTCCTCCTGTTAAGTATCTAGCGTTTTTAGGAGAACAAGTCCAATCTACACCTAATGCAGAAGCACCACTTTTAGCCATTACATCTAAGGCAAACCAGCATCCTTTTCCAAATACAATAACTGGAGATTCATCTTTTAATGCGTCGATAATCTGTTGAATATATTTCCAACTAAATTCTTGATAATCGGTTGGTGAAAGCATTCCACCCCAGCTATCAAAAACCTGAACAGCATTAACACCTGCTTTTACCTTTTCTTTTAAGTATAAAATTGTAGTATCAGTAATCTTCTGAAGCAATTCGTGTGCAGCAACTGGTTGTGTAAAACAAAACTCTTTTGCTTTGTCAAAATTCTTACTTCCTTGACCTTGCACACAGTAGCATAAAATTGTCCATGGACTTCCAGCAAAACCAATCAATGGAATTTCATCGTTTAATTTTTCCTTGGTCATTTTAATAGCTTCCATTACATAGCCAAGTGTGTCATTAATATCTGGTACAATAACGCGTTCCAAATCTTTTTGAGAACGGATTGGCTCTGGAACCCACGGGCCAATTCCAGGTTTCATTTCTACGTGAATATTCATGGCCTGTGGAATCACCAAAATATCACTAAATAAAATAGCAGCATCCATTCCGTAGCGACGGATAGGTTGTACTGTAATTTCACTAGCGAGTTCAGGAGTTTGGCAACGAGTAAAGAAATCGTATTTCTCTTTAATCTCCATAAACTCCGGAAGATATCTTCCTGCTTGACGCATCATCCATACAGGTGGACGCTCCACGGTTTCTCCGCGAAGTGCTTTTAAGAATAAATCGTTTTTTATCATAGCATTATTATTATAAACCTAACAGATTTAACCCCATAGGCTTACAGATATTAAGTTCGTAACGTTTTTACAGTCTTCGCTATTACACTTTCAACAATTGTAGCGTTTGAAACAACTACATGATCTGTGTAATTTTTAGCTTCTGAAGCAGTTGTTGTGCCAATGCACACAGCCAAGGCTTCAGTTTTATTTTCTTTAAAATAACTTCTTACACCACTCGGACTAAAAAACATGATTGCATCAAATTGTCTTTCAATCTTTTTAGGTTGTAAGCTTGTATTGTATACTTTTATTTCTTCGAAAGAGACATTATTTTCATTTAAAGCTGAAGGGATAACGTCGCTTCTTATATTTCCACAGAAAAAATAAAAATGATCGTTTTTATGATTTTCAACTAAATATGGCGCTAATTCCGAAGCATATTCAGTCATTTTGATCACTTTTTGACCATTTTTCTCTAAAAGTGCCTTAGTCTTTTCTCCTACACAATAGCAATTCTGAATTTTAATATTCGCATGTTGAATAGCACTTACAGAGTTTTGACTCGTAATTATAGCATTATCAATTTCAGAAGGCGCTTTAAAGTCTATAAAGTCGATTTTTATTGCGTTGTATTCTACCAATGATATCCCTGCGTTAAGCAACAATTCCCTTTGGGAAAAGCTCAGTTTTTTGGTAGACAGAACGCTCTTCATTACAACACTATTAGCAGCCTATTTATTGGTATGCTGTTTAATTTCGGCCATTAATTCTTTTCCTCCATTAGACAGTATACTTAAAGCACATTCTCTTCCAAATCTTTTATAATCTGATGTTTTTACGCTTTTTTCAATTTCAAGCATATCTTTTCCATCTAAAGAAAATAAGCATCCTTTAAACATCACCTCATCGTCAATAATTTGAGCATATGCACCAATTGGCGCAGTACACCCACCCTCTAAAGTGTTTAAAAATTCTCTTTCTATGTGGGTGCATATTTCTGAAGCGGAATGATTCAATTTTGATGTAGCTTCTATTGAAAACGGATCGTTCTCCATTGCAACTATCACCATCGCGCCTTGTGCTGGCGCAGGAATCATCCAATCTAAGTCGATGAATTTTCCTGGCAACACATTAATTCTTTCCAATCCTGCCTTAGCAAAAATTGCTCCCTCCCATTTATTGTCTTTCAATTTCTGAAGACGGGTATTTACATTTCCGCGTAAATCAACCAAATTATGATTGGGATATCTGTGTAACCATTGTGCTTGTCTGCGAAGACTTCCAGTTGCAATTGTACAAGGTTTTTCAAAGTCAACCTCAGATTCAACTACTAGAATATCCTGTGATGTAGCTCTTTCTAATACTGCAGTTTGCACTATTCCTTTAGGTAAAAGAGTAGGTACATCTTTCATACTGTGCACTGCTATATCAACAATACCGTTAATCATAGCTACATCTAGCGTTTTGGTAAATATACCAGTAATACCCATCTCGTAAAGAGGCTTGTCTAGGACTAAGTCTCCTTCTGATTTTACGGGCATTAGCTCGGTTTTATAACCTAGATTTTCTAGTTTAGATTTTACAGTATTGGCTTGCCAAAGTGCTAGTTCACTATCGCGGGTACCAATTCGAATGGTTTTTTTCAAGACTAAGCAGTTTCAAGTTGGAAAACTCTTCTAATTAGTTCAATACTTTCGGCAGAGCCTTCTTCGCCTTTTAAGTGATTGACAAAATGTGTAGTAATTTTTTGAATTAGCCTATCGCTGATAATATCGGCTTGTTCTTGATTAAAGCCTTCTATCTTTTTACTTTGATAGTCTATCTCACCTTCTTTAATTTCAGCAAGCTTAAGTTTTAAAGCTCTAATGGTAGGAGCAAATTTTCTGTTGTCCGCCCATTTATTGAAATCTTTTTCAATTTCAGAAATAATCTTTCTCGCTTTTGGCAATTGTGATGCACGTTGTTCTAAGGTTTCATCGGTTAATGCTGAAAGTTCATCCAAATGAACTAGCGTTACCAATTCATTTTCTAAAACATTTTCAGAAACGTTTTTAGGAATTGAAAGATCTAAAATTAAAAGTGGTCTTTTTAAATATAAAAGTTCCTTTGAAATAGTTGGCTGTTGTGCGCCTGTTGCAACAATAAGAATATCGGTTTGCGCTATTTCACTTTGTATATCGGCATAATCCTTAACCACCAAATTAAATTTACCTGCAACTTTCTCAGCAGTTTCTTTGGTGCGGTTTATAAGGGTTATATGATCGTTTTTTGTGTGTTTTATTAAGTTCTCACAAGTATTTCTACCAATTTTTCCAGTTCCGAAAAGTAAAATATTTTTTTCTGAAACCTCTGGAACCATCTTCATAATGTATTGCACCGCGGCAAAACTAACAGATGTTGCTCCTGAAGAAATTTTAGTCTCATTTTTTATACGCTTACTTGCTTGAATAACTGCATTTGCAAGACGCTCCATAAATGGATTGAAAATATCGTGTTTTTTAGACTCGCGAAACGAATTACGCAACTGACTAATAATCTCGAAATCTCCTAAAATCTGACTATCTAATCCAGTTCCAACAGTAAAAATATGCGAAACGGCATCGTGGTTTTTATAAATATAGGCTACTTTTTCAAACTCTTCTACAGTACCATTTGTATATTCGCATAGTAACTTTATAAGCTGATATGGATGTTGTGCAAAACCATAAAGCTCCGTACGATTACAAGTAGAAATAACGGTAAGTGATGGAATTCTATTTTCTTTCGCTTGCTTTAAGATTTGCTTTTTTGTATTATCATCAATACTAAAATGACCGCGTATCTCGGCATCTGCTTTTTTATAGTTTAGTCCAATCGCGTAAAAATGACCCTCAAGGGTTTCACCAGAATATGACTTTAAGTTATTTTTCATCCACAAAGTATATTTGAGAAATAGAAATTAAGGATGCCTAGCTTATTCATTTCTGTAGTATGTAAAAGATTTTTAGGCATAATATTAAAACTAGGCAAATGTACTGTCATACTTTTTCAAAAAGTAACGCTAGCGGTATCTTTTGTATCGCTACGTGTTAAAATTAATCAAAATATGACATTTATCATATATAATGCCCTAATTTAGCGGTTTCCCAACAAATATAACATATTTTTATTTAGAACTATTCTAAATAAATCAATTCAATATCTAAATGAATAATCAAAAAAATACCGCTCAAAGTTTACATGAAAACGGGGTAGGTTTTTATGAAGAAATAGCAATTGAAACTGGTTTTTTCATTTTAAAATTCAACAACGAAACTAATGATAATCAAATATTTAAGCGAGAAGTAAGTTCTAACTTTATTCAATTTCACTTTTGCATAAAAGGAGCGGCATCATTTTCATTCAACAATGGTAACTACGTTCTACCTATAAAAGAAAATAACTCACTTTTACTATATAACCCTCAAAGAGATTTACCGTTAGATTTGCACGTAACCCCTAACACCTGGGTGCTTTCAGTATTGCTTCCTATTAATAAGTTCCACAGTTTTTTTTCAACGGAAGCCGATTATATCACCTTCTTAAATGAAGAAAATAAAGACCGGAAATATTATAAGGACAGTCCAATTTCACCTTCTATGGCAATTGTGTTGAATCAATTGATGAATTACAACTTACACCCAACTATAAAACCTCTCTATTTTAAAGGGAAAGCTTATGAGTTGCTAAGTTTATATTTTAATCGTCCTGCCGATGCCGACATAGAGCAATGTCCGTTTTTAGCAGATGAAGTGAATATTTCAAAAATTAAACAGGCCAAGCAAATTATTATCTCTAGAATGGCTGAGCCACCTACCCTACAACAGCTTGCCGATGAAATTAATTTACCAATTAACAGATTAAAAGAAGGATTTAAGCAAATTTACGGCGATTCGGTTTTTAGTTTTTTATTCGACTATAAAATGGAAGTTGCACGTCAATTATTAGCAACAGGATCACATAACGTAAACGAAGTTGGGCTTAAAGTAGGATATAGTACTTCAAGTCATTTTATATCCGCATTTAAAAAGAAATTCGGCACTACTCCAAAGAAATTTTTAATGGGTCTTAATGTTTAAACATCCTAAATACTAAAGTTTTTAAATGTCTATTGAAACTGAACTAGTAGAAACCATCTTTAAAGATCTCACTTTCACTTTTGAAGAGAAACAATTACTAGCGCAAAGTTTTAAAAAACTAAATCTTCCAAAACACAGTTTATTGCTAGAAGCTGGACAGCAGGTTTACGACCAATACTTTGTTGCAGACGGATGTTTACGTACATATTATATAGACCCAGAAGGGAAGGAACACACGGTTCAATTTGCAATAGAAGATTGGTGGATTAGCGATTACACAGCATTTTTTAGCAGCAGCAAAGCAGTAATGAATATTGAATGTATTCAGGATGCTACACTTTTTAAAATATCTAAAAAAGACATGGAATTGCTTTATTTAAAGATTCCAAAGCTAGAATCTTTCTTTCGCAAAAAAATGGAGCGCGCCTTTGCCTCTTTTCAAAAAAGAATAATTTCTAATCTCGCTCAATCTGCCTCCGAGCGTTATTTAAATTTTGTAAACTCCTATCCCAATATAGAGCAAAACGTAAAAAACTACCATATTGCTTCCTATCTAGGAATTACCACCCAAAGCCTTAGCCGAATTCGCAAAGAACTAGTAAAAGGTTGATTTATTACCATAGGTCAATTTTTTTGACAATTCTACCCGCTACCTTTGCTGTTATAAATAAGTGAATAGAGTTTAAAGGCTATGAAATTATTCATTAAACAGAATTTAATTCTTTTTACGGTGATAATCGCCGCGTTAACTTGTTCTTGTGGAAACTCACAAAAAGACGAGATAACAAATGAAGAGTTAAAGCCATTAACACAAGAAAAGATGAAAAAGGTATTATTTGTATTGACAAGTCACTCTGATTTAGGAGATACAGGAGAGAAAACGGGATTTTGGGTAGAAGAATTTGCTGCTCCTTATTATTTACTTAAAGATAAAGGTGTTGAAATTACAATAGCATCTCCTAAAGGAGGTCAACCGCCGATGGACCCAAAAAGCGAATCTCCCGAATCACAAACCCCAGCTACGGTTAGGTTTTATAAAGATAAAGAAACGCAAACCATACTTGGCAACACAGTAAAACTAGAAACAGTAGATCAAGCAAACTTCGACGCTGTTTTCTATCCTGGTGGACACGGACCGTTATGGGATTTAGCTGAAGACAAAAATTCTATTGCACTTATAGAGTCATTTTATAATAACGACAAAACAATTGCAGCTGTATGTCACGCTCCTGCAGTATTCAAGAATACTAAAAAAGCAGATGGCACACCTTTGGTTAAAGGAAAAAAGGTTACAGGTTTTACTAATAGTGAAGAAGATGCTGTACAATTAACCAATGTTGTTCCATTTTTAGTTGAAGACATGTTGAAAGAAAATGGAGGAGAATATTCTAAAGGTGAAGATTGGGCTGTTTATGCAGTTGAAGATGGACTATTAATTACAGGTCAAAACCCAGCATCTTCAGAATTAGTTGCTGAGAAATTATTAGAAAAATTAAATAAGTAAAAGTTAAGAAAACCATAGATATATGAAATTAATTGAAGATTTGAAGTGGCGTTATGCTACTAAAAAAATGAATGGAGAAACCATTCCACAAGAAAAACTTGATTATATATTAGAAGCAGCGCGATTAGCTCCTTCGTCTTCTGGACTTCAACCTTATAAAATATTTGTAATCACTAATAAAGAGTTATTACTTAAATTAAAGCCAGCAGCTTGGGATCAAAGTCAGATTTTGGATGCTTCACACGTTTTAGTTTTTGCTTCTTGGGATGGGTATACTTTAGACAGAATAGAATCTGTTTTCAATTACACAATGAATGAGCGTGGATTACCGCTTGAAACTATGGACGCATATAAAAACAACCTTTGGAGTATGTACGAACCACTAAGTCAAGAGTGGCATGCACATCACGCTGCTAAACAAGCTTATATTTCATTTGGTTTGGCTATTGCAGCTGCAGCTGAGCAAAAAATTGACGCTACACCTATGGAAGGATTTACTCCTGAAACTGTAGATGAGCTTCTAGACTTAAAGAAACAAGGTCTAAAGAGTACACTTATTTTAACGCTAGGTTACCGCGATGAATCGGAAGACTGGTTGGTAAATATGAAAAAAGTACGCACTCCAAAAGAAGAATTTATAACTGAGATAAGTTAGAGTTTGATTAATTGTTAGTTTGTAAACCCCCGATATTCAACGAAAATTGAATTTTCGGGGATTTTTTTATTTTAATATTTTCTGCTTCAGAAATTAAGGCTTAAATAACACATAAGCTTTTCTAATATTGCCATAGGATTAATTACCAATATCAATCTTGAAGGTTCAATTTTAAAAGAGTAATTTTGTTTTTTTAAATTTAAATCACAAATGAAAGGAGTTCTCCTAGTAAATCTCGGTTCACCTGATAGCACCGACCCGAAAGACTTAAAAAAATATCTTGACGAATTTTTGATGGATCCACGGGTTATTGACGTTCCCTTTTGGCTTCGCTCTTTTATAGTAAGAGGAATTATATTAAACACTCGACCTAAGAAATCAGCCGAAGCTTACAAAAAGATTTGGTGGGATGAGGGCTCTCCTTTAATTGTAATTTCAGAACGACTTCAAGAAAAAATTCAGAAAAAAACTACAATTCCTGTTGCTTTGGCCATGCGTTATGGAAGTATGACCTTAAAAAAAGGGCTACAAGAATTGGTTGACCAAGGCGTGGATGAAGTTTTAACGATTCCATTATACCCACAATTTGCAATGGCTACAACCGAAACCATTGATGTGAAAGTGGAAGAACTAAAAAAGGAGTTTTTTCCGCAACTTGAAATAACATCACTTCCGGCTTTTTACAATAAGCCAGAATATATTGAAGTACTTTCAAAAAGTATTGCCGAAAGTTTGGAAGGTGTAGATTATGAGCATTTGCTGTTTAGTTATCACGGTGTTCCTGAACGACATATTTACAAAAGAGATATAACTAAAAGTCATTGTAAAATAGACGGCAGCTGTTGTGTAACAGATTCTCCAGCCCACGAATATTGCTATCGTCATCAATGTTTTAAAACAACCGAATTAGTTGCCGAAAAACTAAACTTAAAACCTGGAACATATTCTAATGCCTTTCAGTCGCGTTTAGGTTTTGATCCTTGGTTAAAACCACCTACAGACAGAACAATTGAAAGATTTGGATTAGAAGGAGCTAAAAAAATTGCAGTTGTAACACCTGCTTTTGTGAGTGATTGCCTAGAAACACTGGAAGAAATCGCTATGGAAGGTGAAGAAATTTTTCACGAAGCTGGCGGAAAAGAATTCACAACAATACCTTGTCTAAACGATCGTGACGATTGGGTTGATGTTTTAACAGGCTGGATTGACCAATGGAGAATTGCAGATGTAAAAACGGCAATTGCCTAATTGAACCATATCTCTTTATATAAAGAGAATGCAATTTTCAGGGTAATAAATTTTCAGAAACTATATGAAACCTAATCAGTCTGATGCTCTTGGTACCGATGCTATTGGTAGCTTATTGGTAAAACAAGCTTTACCCGCCTCAATCGGAATTTTAGTGATGTCACTCAATGTAGTGGTAGACACTATTTTTGTTGGGAATTGGATTGGTTCTATTGCCATTGCAGCAATAAATGTAGTTCTACCTGTATCATTTTTTATTGCCGCTTTGGGTATGGCAATTGGTATTGGAGGATCTTCTATTATATCTAGAGCTTTAGGTTCTAACAACAGGGCGAGAGCTCTTAAAACCTTTGGAAATCAAATCACACTAACGCTGTTGCTTACTGTAGCAATGGTGATTTTTGGATTAACTTTTATTAACGATTTAATTCCAGCTTTCGGAGGTAAAGGCGACATATTTGAGCCTGCAAAGATTTATTATCGCATAGTATTATACGGAGTGCCCCTTCTCGCCCTTAGTATGATGGGAAACAATGTAATCCGCGCTGAAGGGAAACCAAAATTCGCAATGATTGCGATGATTATTCCTTCCATAGGAAACCTCCTTTTAGACTATATTTTCATTTATATCTTCGATATGGGGATGGCAGGTGCCGCATGGGCGACCACTATTTCATACTCCTTATCTTTCTTTTACATACTTTATTATTTCTTAAGCGATAAAGCTGAACTAAAAATAAACTGGTCACATTTTGGACTTGACCTTTCTATATTAAAGGAAATATCGGCTTTAGGGTTTGTAACCTTAGCGAGGCAGGCAGTAGTTAGTGTAACCTATCTGTTAATGAATAATATTCTCTTTAATTTTGGCGGCGAAGCTTCAGTTGCAGCCTATGGAATTATTGGGAGAATGTTGATGTTTGCACTCTTCCCAGTTCTAGGAGTTACCCAAGGATTTCTACCTATCGCAGGTTATAATTATGGCGCAAATAAATACAAACGCGTAAGAGAAAGCATTAACAAAGCCATATTATACGCAGGAGGATTAGGGATTTTAATTTTCATATTAATAATGTCGTTTCCTGAAGCTATAACTTCCGTATTTACTAATGACCCCGACATTCTTTCAGAAACTCCGCATTATATGCGCTGGGTGTTTGCTGCTACTCCTATTATTGCAATTCAACTAATAGGTTCGGCTTACTTTCAAGCAATTGGAAAAGCAGTTCCCGCTTTGCTGCTAACATTAACAAGACAAGGTTTTTTCTTTATCCCATTTATTTTTATTCTTCCGTATTACTTCGGTGAATTAGGGGTTTGGATTTCTTTCCCAGTGGCAGATATACTGTCTACTATCGTTACTGGATATTTTTTAAATAGAGAAATTCGAAAAACCCTAAAAGAATAAATATTAAAAGGTTACTTTTAAACTGTTTTTCTATACTATTTCAATGGAACAATACTACCTATACATAAAATCACTTCACCTTATTTTTATAGTTACTTGGTTTGCTGGACTTTTTTATATTGTTCGCTTGTTTGTTTATCAAATTGAAGCTTCACAAAAACCTTCTCCTGAAAAAGAAATTTTAGGAAAACAACTCAACATAATGGCTTCTCGATTATGGAATATCATTACTTGGCCAAGTATGATTCTAGCAGTATTTTTCGGAATATGGCTTATTAGTATGCGAATGTTTTGGCTTACAGATGCTTGGATGCAAGTAAAATTAGCGTTTGTAGTCGCGCTTATTATTTATCACTTAAAGTGCCATCAAATTTTTAAACAACTTCAAAAAGGGGTAATTAAACACACTTCAAATTCAATGCGACTCTTTAATGAAGTGCCGACCATCATTCTCTTTGCTGTTGTATTCTTAGTAATCCTAAAAAGTGCTGTAAACTGGATTTACGGAACTGTAGGAATCATCGCTTTTTCTATGTTATTGATGATGGGATATAAAATGTATAAAAGAATTAGAGAAGAAAAGAACAATTAAGAATTATGAAATTTAAATTCTGAATTAAAGCGGATTAATTATTGCTATCTTTCTTCTTCAAAATGATATAAGTGTACTTTTATAAAAAATCGCTACGTACTAGAATCTTTCTCTCCATGATTTTCTTAGTCATTGGAGCCTCAGTACTTATTGTTATTGTTACCGTTAATCAGTACAAAACAGAAGCTGAAGATTATCATCGTGATCGATTGTTACGTAAAGAATCGGCTATTCGTGCTAACATTAAATACGTTTTAGACAATACTACCTATCCCGAAGAAACAAACCAAATTCCTCTAATTTTTAAGGATAAGATATACGAAATAAAAGATATCCACGGACTCGAAATTTTCCTTTACGACCTCGATGGGAATCTTTTAAAATCTTCAAGACCTTCTTTTTTCAGAGATACAGTCTCACAAAAAATCCCAGACTTGGTTTTGGAAAAGCTTCAAAATTCATCAAATAAAAACTATATAAAAGCATTTGAAGAAGGAGGCCAAAAATACCAATCGTCTTACACTTACATTACAGATAGTTATTTTAAGCCCCTAGCGATACTTAACCTACCGTATATAGAAGACGATGACCTAATCAACAAAGAGCTTATAGACTATCTCTACAGGCTTGGAATCGCCTATTTACTAATGTTGTTAGTGGCGATTGCAATGGCATATTTTCTTTCAAAATATATTACTCGATCTTTAAAGGAAATAAGTGAAAAGTTAGCAGAAACCCGTTTTGATACTCGAAACAAGAAAATACACCTTAGCGACACTCCTTCCGAAATCTCAACACTTATCAATGCGTATAATAGAATGATTGACGAATTGGAAAAAAGTGCCGCACAGCTCGCAGCTAGCGAACGTGAAACTGCTTGGCGTGAAATGGCAAAGCAAGTAGCACACGAAATTAAAAATCCGCTTACCCCTATGCGACTTACAGTTCAGAGTTTTGAACGGAAATTTGATCGCAACGACCCAGATATTGAACAAAAAATTGCTGAGTACACCAACACCATGCTTCAGCAAATAGACACTTTGAGCTCCATTTCTTCGGCTTTTTCAACCTATGCAAAAATGCCAGCGCAGCAAGATGAAACACTAAACGTAGTTAAAATCACAAAATTAGCCTTAGAGATTTTTACTGAAGATTATATATATTTCTTTTCAGAAGAAGAGGAAGTTCGCGTACTATTCGACAGAACACAGCTAGTTAGGGTGGTTACCAATTTGGTTAAAAACAGTATTCAATCTATTGAGCAGAAAAACCCTGAAGAGCCACGAATTGATGTGGAAGTAATAGCTAAAGAAGCTTTCGTAAGTATACGCGTTACAGACAATGGAATTGGCGTACCAGACGAAAACAAAGAAAGAATTTTTGAACCGCAATTTACCACTAAATCTAGCGGGATGGGACTTGGCTTAGGAATGGTGAAAAATATAGTTGAGAGATACGGCGGAACAATATCGCTAACTTCGACTTCAGAAAAAACCACTTTTGAAGTTTCATTCCCAGCAATGCAATAGGTTTTTAGTAGCTTTGTGGTAACAACTTTTATAAACGTAAGTTCTTGCTGTCGCCGAAATAAAATTCCATACAAACTGGCATCCGAAACTAATAGTATCGAGATCTTAAACTGAAAAAAGTTAGTGTAAAAAAGAAAAAGGATTATCTAAAAAAATATAAAATGAGCTATCAAAACATACTTTCCGAAACTGATAATGGGATTACTACCATCACAATTAATCGACCATCAAAATTAAACGCTTTAAACCGTGAAACTATACAAGAACTTCACACTGCTTTTAAAGAAGCAGATGAATCTTCAGAGACGAAAGTGATTATTGTTACTGGTAGTGGTGAGAAAGCTTTCGTAGCAGGTGCAGATATTAGTGAGTTTGCAGATTTTTCGGTAGCTGAAGGAGGAAATCTTGCCGCTAAGGGACAAGAATTACTTTTCGACTTTGTTGCAAACCTAACTACTCCTGTAATAGCAGCTGTTAATGGCTTTGCTCTTGGTGGCGGACTAGAATTAGCTATGGCAGCACACTTCCGTATAGCTTCAGACAATGCTAAAATGGGATTACCAGAAGTTTCACTAGGTGTAATTCCTGGATATGGAGGTACACAACGCCTTCCTCAGCTGGTTGGTAAAGGTCGTGCTATGGAAATGATTATGACAGCGGGAATGATTGATGCTAACCAAGCCTTGCAGTACGGATTAGTAAATCAAGTAACTACTCCTGAGGCATTAATTGAAACTACTGAAAAGATTGCTGGGAAAATTATGAGAAACTCATCTGTTGCAATTAAATCGGCTATAAAAGCGATAAACGCTAATTACGAAGACGGCGTTAACGGATTTAATATTGAAATTGAAGAATTCGGAAACTGCTTTGGTACCGAAGACTTTAAAGAAGGAACACAGGCTTTTCTTGAAAAGAGAAAAGCAGATTTTCCTGGGAAATAATATTTTTCAAGGAAGCGGATATTTTTCATCTTAATAATTTTAATTATTTCACAATTTATGAAAAAACTACTTTTTCTATTCTGCTTATTTTTGAGTTCATTAGTCCACGCACAGGCAGATTCGCTAAAGGTTGCGGCAAGTGAAATCTTTAAAGATGAAAAATATAAAACAACCCTACTCTTTGCCAAAGAAGATACTAACGGCGATATTTTTACGGTTCGAAATTATTATTCAAGCGTTTCAAACCCCAAAGGATATTATATTGAGCATTACAGCAAAGATTTAAAATTGCTTAAAAGAACTGAGGTTGAAGTAAACCGGAACGAAATAAAAGGTTTGTTTTTAACCGAAGATTCAGTGGTTCTACTACAATTTCAATACAATTACAAAGCGAAAGAATATGCCTTTGCTACTTTAACTTCTTCAAAAGAAAATTTCAATTTTAGTGAAAAAGAAATCTATGCTTTAGACAGGAACCGCATAAACAAATACGATCATTTTGGCATTCGCAGCGAGCCAGAATACAATCTGCATCACAATTATAACTTCGGTGATATTGTGGAATCTGAAAATGGAGAATTTACAGCACTAAATCTATTTACCAAAACTAAAAAGGGCAGTGCATTGTTGGTTATTGCTTTTAATAAAAATTTAGAAAAGCTATATGAATACGAATTTGAAAATATAATTTCTCTTAATGAAGCAGAAAATAAAAGTCTGCAATTGCAGTACTTTAATATGGTTATAGACAACGAAGGGAAGATCTATTTTTTAGGACGGGTTTTTAACGACAAGATAGTTTTAGAAAAGAAAAACGCTCCAAATTATTATTTCATCCTTTTTTCAGCAGATAAAGTTTCTAAAAAACAACAGCCAATTTCCATAATGAGCAACAATATTATTCGTTCGCTCCAATTGATAAACAATGCAGATAAGCTTGCCGCAGTAGGACTTTACACAGATCCGTCAACCACAGGTTTTTTTGACAATTACATGGGATACAGTGGTGTAGTGCGATTTAATTTAGATCTAAAATCGTTAGCGACCTCCTCGGAATCCTTCCAGCCTTTTTCCGAAAAATTTATGATAGAAAAATATGGAAAAGTAAAAGAGAAATTAAAATCTTCGCTCTCGTATAGAAATACATTTATGCTAGAAAATGGTGACGTAATTATTAATTCTGAAGAATTTTGGATGGATGGATCTGGCGATTATGTAAATGCAAATAGAATCTATAAAGACATTATTAGTTGCCGAATAAGTGGTAATGGCGAATTAGTTTGGGCAAAAAACATCAATAAAAAGCAAAACGCTTGGTCGCTCGACAATATTCCTTTCCTGTCGTATGCCTCCACAGCCAAAAACAATGTTTCGTATTATTTTATGAATGCGGCTTCCGATTTAAAAATTTTAAAAAACAATGATGTTGAATTTAAAGAAGGACCTCGATTATATCTTTTAAAAATGTACGAAACAGGCACATTTAGATATGAGAAAATTTTGTATCCCGATATTTACAATGCACAGCTCGGACTGCGATTTGGGGTACTGTTAAACAAATCGGATATATTGGTACAAGCAGAAAGCAATAAAAAACCAATGTTGGTTAAATTATATTTTTAGTTCTCCATGCATCCTCTAAGTTTTTAGAGTATTCCTTACTCTTAACCAAAGCATGGATCATTCTCAAAAGTTGTGTGTGAATTGAAATAGAATTCTCACTCGTTGTAGATTAACCAGAATATTTGCATAAACACAACAATTGTTCTTGATCCGATTTTTGCATAAACACAACAATTGTTCTTGATCCCACAATATTCCATAACAGTATAAAAAACAAAAAACCCAGACGGTTGTCTGGGTTTGTTTGCTCCTCTTCTTGGGCTCGAACCAAGGACCCTCTGATTAACAGTCAGATGCTCTAACCAACTGAGCTAAAGAGGAATTTATGTCTTGCCTTTGCTAGCTTTTGCTTGCTATTACAATCTCTTAGATTGCGTAGGCGGGTGCAAATATAAGCCTTTTTTACATTCATCAAAATAAAAAAATAAAAAAAATTAAAAATTTTAACTTTTTTATCTTTCTGCTTAAACTTGCAGGTTTCTATTATTCAAATAACCAGCGATATATGTCATTTCCATTGGCGAAAAGAACCAAAGCAATTAATATGAAAAATCCAACCATTTGAGCATACTCCATAAACTTATCGTTAGGTTTTCGGCCTGAAATCATTTCATATAATAAAAACATTACGTGACCTCCATCCAAAGCAGGAATAGGCAGAATGTTCATAAACGCTAATATAATAGATATAAGCGCGGTTGTTTCCCAAAACCTCACCCAATCCCAAGCTTCTGGGAAAAGGTTACCAATGGCTCCAAAACCTCCAACCTTAGTAGCTCCTTTCTTAGTGAATACATATTTAAATTGCGATGCGTAATCCTTAAGCGTATTGTAACCATAACCAAAACCGCCAACTATACTTTCACCTAGAGTATATTCCACCTTAGTCTGTCCCACTTGTGAAATAACTTCTTTCCTAGAAACATTTATTCCTATTAACCCTTCCTCATTAGGCTTAACTCTTAAGGTATCTTGGCTGTTGTTTCTTTCTACAACAATAATATTTTCATCATTAGTAGATAGCAACTTTTGAAACTCATCATAATATTTGATATTGGTTCCATTAACAGCAATAATTTTATCGTTCTTCAAAAACCCTGCTTTGCCAGCAGGATAATCTGCTAATACAGTGTCTATAATTGTTGATGTTCTTGGAAGAAACGGAAAGTGCGTGTCATTCTGAAACATTTTTGTTCCAGCGTCATCAGGTACTGAAATTGTTTCAATAGTTCCATCTGCATGTTTTACCTCAACCGAGGAAACATCGCGTAAAAACATATACTTGTTGATTTTCATTACATCTTCAAACGGCTCTCCATTTACTTTTAAGATATGATCTCCATTTCGGAAACCGTATTCTTCAAATTGCTCTGTAACTGCAAAACCTTGAGGAATATCTTCGTTGGTAGTAATACTACTTCCGTTGAAATACAGAAGACTCATATAAATAACAAAACCAACAATAATATTAACTGTAACCCCACCAAGCATAATAATTAGTCGCTGCCAAGTTGGTTTACTTCGAAACTCCCATGGTTGTGGCGGTTGTGCCATCTGTTCCTTGTCCATACTCTCGTCAATCATTCCGGATATTTTCACATAACCTCCTAAGGGCAACCAACCGATTCCGTAAACGGTTTCGCCTATTTTCTTTTTGAAAAGTGAAAATTTCACATCAAAGAAAAGATAGAATTTTTCAACTCTAGTTTTAAAAAGTTTTGCGGGTATAAAATGCCCTAACTCGTGAAGGACAATTAACAATGAAAGACTTAAAAGTAATTGTATAGCTTTAACAGCAAATGGACTCATAATTTCTTGAATAGATATTTATATAAAATAGTCGCGATTTTAAATAGGACACTTAGTCAAAAATCGAACCAATTCTTCAATTTTTCTAAGCAGTACAAATATAGCTCCATTGAAAAATCGCACAAAAGTAATCTTTTAGAGCTTGCAAAAAAAATAAGCGGATGTGTTACTTCTTATTAATTAATGAAATATACCTGTATAACTTCAATCGCTTTTGGAAGAAACGAACTACTCTTTTACCATGGTTTTATTGATAACCCCTTCGGATGTTTCTATCTGAAAAAATAAAATTCCACTTGATAAGTCTGAAACATTGATACTTTCTGAAAAAGCTTCAGCATAAAGTAATTGGCCTAAGGCGTTAAATATCCTAACTTGAGAAACATTTAATGATTCAGATTTACTCAATTTGATTTCGCTTGATGTGGGGTTTGGATACAATACAATTTGATTTTCTAAAGTGAATTCATTAACCCCTAAAATTACTTGGTCATTTCTTGAGATAATATCATTTTCAGGATCGAATTGAACGTTTTGAACGGTAAAATTTACAGCCGGCTGAAAGTTTTGCCCATTAAAAGTATTATCAAGAACAATGTCTAAAGTTTCACCTTGCGTCCCTGTCAATCGCAAAGGCACAGGTACTTCAAAATAAGATACAGAGGAATGACTTTGCGACTGATTTATTCTCACATTAATATTACCTGTAGTTGTTTGATTCCAACTGATATTAAAACTTGGATAGCCTTCGCCATAAACCCAATCATTAAAAAATTCGGAAAGGTTTTCACCGCTTGCATTTTCTAAGTTTCTAATTAAATCAGGCGTTTTTGCGTATCCATAAGAAAGTAATGGATCTGACAAATAATCTTGTAAGCCTTGAAAAAACACTGCATCTCCTAATTTCTTCCGAAGCATATGAATTACCATTGCCCCCTTACTATAAGAAAGCCTGCTGTTAAAAATTCGCCCCACAGTAGTAGTGTCTTGAGCAGGAATATAAACCGACCCATTTGGAGCATCGGTAATGTAGGAGGTTTGGTCTTGTTTCCAACTATTAAAAGCACCTGAGCCGTCAAGACTTTCTACAACCATTCCCGACATATATGTAGCAAAACCTTCATTTAACCAGATATCCTGCCAGCTTCCACAAGTAACTTTATTTCCAAACCATTGATGCCCTAATTCGTGAGCTATCAATCCACGAGAAAATCCACCCATAAAAGAAACAGTGGTATGTTCCATACCTCCGCCCCAACCAAATTGAGCGTGACCATATTTTTCTTCAGCATATGGATACGGTTCAAACTTGTCGGCAAAAAGATTCATGATATCAACCGTTACAGGAGTTTGGGTTTGCACATAACTTAAATCTTCTGGATAAACATAATTGACTATTTCAAATGGATTTCCATTGTTATCAACAGTATGCGAATACACCGAGTAGTTTGTTACTGCAATGGCAACCAAATATGCTGGAATTGGATATTGATGACGAAAATGAGTGGTTTTATTATTTCCATTTACCGTCTGATTTATTTCTAAACCATTGGAAACAGCAATATATTCCTCATTTGAAGGATTATATCGTGGTGTAGTGAGATATACATCAAGTAATTCTATTTTGTCTATTAAGTCTTGCTTACAAGGCCACCAAGCTTTTGCTCCAAAAGGTTCCGATAAAGTCCATAAAACAGGATCGCCTTGATGAGTCGCTATCTCAAAAGATCCAAAGCCAGAACTTATCGGGTTACCAGAATAACTTATAGACAGTGAATCTAAAACACCTTGATTTTGAATCTGCGGTAGTGTAATTACAACCTCATCATTACTGTTTTGGGTGAATGAAAGCGAAACTCCTCTTTGTTTTACTTCTGAAACGGTCATATTATCGACCAATTCAAAAACAATAGAACTCATATTTTCTTTTGCTTCAAAATGCGAAGTTACCTTTCCACTTATATAAGCTTGAGTAGGATTTACATTCAATTCTAAGCGCGCGTATTTTAAATCGTAATTGCCTGTATTCATATTGCGTTGTGGAGCAAAATGACCACTTGCCGATTTTGCTTCAGCTTCACTAATTTCGTCCAAATAATGATTTTGTGAAAATGCGATGAAGGATATAAATAGGAAAAACGGAAGAACTAAATGTTTCATTTCTGTGATATTAAAGGCGGTGACTGAATACCGCTAAATTAAGGTGTTAAATGTATTCATTTTGATAGTTTTAGGGCTTATTTTTGCAATTTAATATAAATCATCAGTCTAAAATCTTACGATATGCTTACTTTTTTTAAGAAGTATAAATTCTTTGGAATTGTTTTTCTTATCATTTCAATTATCATAATTACCATTATATATTCTGTAATGAAACCGAAAGAAGTGCTACGCGTTTATCAACCTGCCGATGTAACAGCAGAATTAGTAGACACGACAATGCAATACGTGAAAAAATACCACACTATCGCCGATTTTAGCCTTCTAAACCAAAATGGGAAAACGGTAACACAAGATGATTATGCCGATAAAATTTATGTGGCCGATTTCTTTTTTACTACGTGCCAAACCATCTGCCCTATTATGACAGACCATATGGTAAAAATTCAAGAGGAATTAAAAGACGACGATGAAATTTTACTACTATCTCACACCGTTACTCCCGAAATAGATAGCGTGCCTCAACTTAAAAAATATGCCGTTGAAAAAGGGGTTAATGATGCTAAGTGGAATTTGGTTACAGGGGATAAAAAAGAAATTTACGACCTCGCTCGAAAATCATACCTCGCTGCAAAAGACGTTCCTTATGAGGAGTACGATTTAATTCACACCGAAAACTTCGTACTTGTTGATAAAAAGAAACGCATCCGTGGGTTTTATGACGGTACAGACCCGGAAGCTATCGAAACACTTCTTCACGATATTGAAGTTCTAAAAAAGGAAGATTCAGAAAGATAGTATTGTAACTTTTCAATTGAATAATCTAAAAGCTTTCCCTTTCTGGGTACAAGTGAATACAATAAAGGAGAGAAATCTTAAAAAAGAGGTCAAATTTTTCTGATTCGTGAGTTCTGAATTCTGAATTAAAAAACTTACTTTTGCCTTGTTTAAATTCAATCTAAATAAATAGAAGTGCTAACAATCGCATCTTTAAAGAAAGGACAACGCGGAATTATCAAAGAATTTTCTGTTGATGTAGTTCCGTTGAAGCTACTAGAAATGGGCTGCCTTCCGGGCAATGAAGTCACTTTGGTTCAAATTGCTCCTTTTAGAGATCCATTGTATTTAAACATAAATGGAAGTCATTTAGCTATCCGTTTAGAAATGGCTTCTAAAATTGAGATTGACCTGATATAACATCAAAACTGCATTCGCACCAAGTTAATGGAGCTGAAATATGGCAAAACAAATTAACGTAGCACTTATTGGAAACCCAAATACCGGAAAAACCTCTGTTTTTAATAGGTTGACTGGAATGAACCAAAAAGTGGGAAACTACCCTGGAATTACTGTTGAAAAGAAAGAAGGTACATGCAAATTTGGACGTAATTGTAAAGTTCATATTCTAGATTTGCCCGGAACTTACAGCTTAAACGCTTCTTCTTTAGATGAAAATGTTGTTATTGAGCTTCTTTTAAACAAAAATGATAAAGATTTCCCTGATGTAGCTGTGGTAGTTGCCGATGTTGAAAACCTGAAGCGAAACCTTTTACTTTTCACCCAGATAAAAGACTTAGGAATCCCTACCATTCTAGCCATTAATATGTCGGATAGGATGAAACGTAAAGCAATTACGCTTGATGTTTCCTTACTTGAGAAGAAACTAAACACTAAAATTGCACTTATCAGTTCAAGAAAAAACCTTGGATTTGATTACTTAAAAGAACTGATTGAAAACTACAATCAGCTTCCTACTAAACCTTGCTTGAATGCATCTAATATTGCCCCTGAGTATTTCGATAGATTGCAAAAAGCTTTTCCTAATCAGGACCTTTACAAACTGTGGCTTGTAATTACGCAAGATGTAAACTTTGGAAAATTAGACCGAAACGAGCTGCAAGGGGTAGCATCCTTTAAAACAGAATCAACAAGTAATCTTAAACGCCTTCAGCAAAAAGAAACTATCGCGCGGTATAAGTTTATTAATGAAACTTTAAAAGAAACGCTACACATAGACACTGCTAAAGCGAAGGATTTAAGAAGTAGATTAGACCGAGTTTTAACCCATAAAGTTTGGGGATATGTTATTTTCTTCGGAATTCTTCTGCTCATTTTTCAAGCAATTTTTGATTGGAGTGCGTACCCAATGGACTTTATAGACAGTTCGTTTGCTTCGTTAAGTGAGTGGGCAAAAAACACATTACCTCCGGGTGATTTCTCAAGTTTAATTGCGGAAGGAATTATCCCTGGCTTGGGAGGAATTGTAATATTTATCCCACAGATAGCCTTTCTTTTTCTGTTTATTTCAATTTTAGAAGAAACAGGATATATGAGTCGTGTGGTTTTTCTTATGGACAAACTTATGCGACGTTTTGGTCTTAGCGGGAAAAGTGTGGTACCCCTAGTAGCTGGTACTGCTTGTGCTATTCCTGCAATAATGGCCACGCGAAATATTGAAAATTGGAAGGAACGACTAATCACTATTTTAGTTACGCCTTTTACAACTTGTTCTGCTCGACTTCCTGTTTATTTAATAATCATCTCTTTGGTGATTCCCGATACAAGGGTTCTCGGTATTTTCAGCTTACAAGGTCTAACCTTAATGTTTATGTATATTTTAGGGTTTGGCGCGGCAATTTTATCGGCCTATATCCTAGATAAAATTTTGAAAGTTAGAAGCAAGAGTTTCTTTGTAGTAGAAATGCCTAACTATAAAGTGCCATTAGCGAAAAATGTAATAATCACAGTAATTGAAAAAACCAAAGCTTTTGTTTTTGGAGCTGGTAAAATTATTTTGGCTATCTCCATTATTCTTTGGGTTTTAGCTTCATATGGCCCAGGAGATTTTAATGATGCAGAGGAAATTGTAAAAAGTGAATACGCTTCTCAAAATCTGTCGGATGATGATTTAGAAATGCATATAAATTCTTTCAAACTTGAGCATTCCTATATCGGTCATGTTGGCCAATTTATAGAACCAGCCGTAAGGCCTTTAGGCTACGATTGGAAAATAGGGATTGCCTTAGTGAGCTCATTTGCTGCAAGAGAAGTATTTGTAGGAACGCTAGCTACAATTTACAGCGTGGGTAGTGATGACGAACAAACTATAAAAAGCAGAATGGCAGCCGAAGTAAACCCAGTATTAGGCGGGCCATTATTCAATTTTGCTAGCGGAATTTCGTTGCTTTTATTTTATGCTTTTGCAATGCAATGTATGAGTACACTTGCCATTGTAAAAAAAGAAACTAACAGTTGGAAATGGCCTATGTGGCAGTTAGTTGTAATGACCGTTATTGCTTATGTGGTGTCTCTAGCTGCTTACCAGTTCTTGAGGTAATTTCCCTGCTAGCACCTTCCCCTATTTCAGGGGAAGGTGGCATCTATTCTGCGAAGCAGAAATAGATGGTGGAAGGGGTAAAGTAATAATTTTAAAAATAAAATATTATGCAAACAATACTAGTAATAATAGCATTTTTACTTGCAGTTGGATTTTTAATTACAACATTCATCTGGAATCCTTTTAAAACAAGTAAAACTTCAAAAAATAAAATTGGAGATCATTCCGACTGCAGTAAATGTAGTTTTCATTAATTTTTATTGAACAAGTGCTATTATGATACTTATAGGACTTTCCGTATCTTTGTACTATGCAAACAATCTTAGTTTTAATCACCTTTTCTTTAGCCGCAGGCTTTTTACTTAAAAAGTTTGTCTGGAACCCTATTTTTGAATCCCGCCAAAACTCTAGCAACACCTTAGATGGAGGAAAAATTAAGTGTGGAAAGAAGGACTGTGGGTGCCACTAATTAGCTATTTTTCTCCTCACAAATCAACAATACATAACCAGTATCTTTTCCAGTACTTTCAGATGTTGGATAAGGATTTAGCGTTAAACCATTAATTACAAATTTATCTGAAGTAAAGAGATTTGTGTTCTTTTCTTCTCCAGGTCTTGTTTCACCAAAAATCAAGGTTACTTCCTCGGTTTTCCCATTTGAAGTTACTTCAGCTTTTACAATAGCTCTTCCTGCCCACATACAGTTCACACCTTCAGGACAACGAGAATCTTCAATCACTTCTAGAAATTTTACTGAAACACCTTTTAAAACTACCGTTTCACCTTCTGGTATCTTTACCCCTATTTTAGGAGTTTTAGGTGAATCTTGTCCAAAAGAAAGACTTGAAATAAGAATTAATATAGCAAATAGTGAGTTTTTCATAGTTGTGAAATTTATAATTTTTAAAGATAATTAAAAATATTCTACTTTTTGTTTTTAAAAGAATACCAATAATTACGAAGTTTTATCAACTTCCAGCCTTTTCCTATAGCCATTGAAAGCACTCGTACTTTCAAAATGCTTAGCCTCTAAACAAAAAGAAATCATCCTTTATGTTTTCAATTTTATCGTCTCTGTTAGTAAGGATATAATCTAAGGCCTTACCGGTAAACTCCTTTCCTTTTTCAGTAAGGGAAACAATGTGGTTGTCAATGGTGATCATATTATTTTTTAACGCCAGATCCACCACAGATTTCGATCTAACTTTTTGCCAATTTATGTGCTCTTGCAAGTGATTTATATGACGTTCGCTCTTTTCTGTATGATTATTTAAATGCAGTAAAAAAGTAATTAACGAAACTTCTGTTCGCTGTTGTTTTTGTCTGTATAAAACTGAAATCAAACCTTTTTTAGGTGCGAATAAATAAACAAGTAGGAAAACAATTCCTAATACAGTTGTCATAGAACCCGATATAGAAGCATCCAATAAATGTGCCAACCAATATCCAGCTATTGCAGAAAACACTCCAAACACAACAGATAAAACCAACATTCTTTTTAAATCGTTGGTAAGTAAATAGGCAGTTGCTGCGGGTGCAATCATTAAGGCTACTACCAAAATAGCTCCTACTGCATCAAAGGCACCAACTATGGTTACTGAAGAAACAGACATAAGTCCATAGTGCAATACAACCGGTGAAAACCCTAAGGCTGACGACAATCCTACGTCAAAAGTGCTCACTTTTAATTCTTTAAAAAACAGAATTAGAAGTGTTATAGAAACTAGTAAAACTCCGCCCATCACCCAAAGTGATTTTGGCCCCATATCCATTCCTGAAATAAACATTCTATCGAAAGGCGCAAAGGCAAGTTCTCCTAATAGAACAGCATCTACATCTAAGTGTATATCGTTGGCGTTCTTGGCGATTAAAATAACCCCAATACTAAACATAGTAGGAAAAACTAAGCCTATGGCCGTATCTTCCTTCACTAAGCCCGTTTTTTGAATTACCTCAACAAGAATCACAGTTATGACTCCTGTAAGCGCAGCGAATAATATAAGTAAAGGCGAGTTTAAATCTTGAGTGATGAAAAATCCAATTACAATTCCAGGTAAAATTGAGTGACTAATAGCATCGCTTATTAATGCCATTTTCCTAAGAACTAGAAAAACTCCAGGTATAGCACATGCAACTGCGACAATAGCTGCGATTAGTTGTATTTCCAGCTGTGGATTACTCATCTTTTAATTGTTGGTTATATAAGTTTTTAGCTTCTTCAAATCCAATATTGGTCAAAGACCACTCTTGGCCTTTTAATGTTATCCATTCTTTTTCTTCCATTTTACGAAGGGAATTTTTAGAAAATCCTTGGAAATTATTTAAAATACGAATGGCGTGTGGATGTGAAATATTTTGATGCGTTTTTGCAATATCGTACATAAACTGAAGTGTTTTCTTCAATTGTAAGTCATTTCTGTTTTGTCTAAATCGGATTTCTCTAAATACAATTCCTCTACCTGGTGAGAAGATAAATGAAAACAATACGAATACTGCGGCTACTAATACAATTACTGGTCCTGTGGATAGGTTGTTTTGAGTTGCGCTAATTGCAGTTCCGAATATCCCTGCTAAAGCGCCAATTATAGCCGCTAAAATTACCATAGTGCCTAGACTATTTGTCCATTGTCTAGCAGCAGCAGCAGGCGCCAATAGCATTGCGCTCATTAATACCACTCCTACTGTTTGAAGTCCGAGAACAATAGCCAAAACAATGAAAAACGTAATAAGTGAATCGATAAATCGCACATTAAACCCTAGGGTTTTAGTGTAATCCATATCAAAAAGCATTATTTTAAATTCTTTCCAGAAAAGCAGAAGTATTATTAAACACACTCCTGTAACACCAATCATTATGAACACATCACTTTCAACTAGTGTAGCTGCTTGTCCAAATAAATATTTATCTAATCCTGCTTGATTGGCATTAGATTGTTTTTGAATATAAGTAAGCAACAACATTCCAAAACCAAAAAACAACGACAACACCAATCCCAGGGCAGTATCACTCTTTAAGTGGGTTTTTGTTGTGATACCTCGTATCCAGAAAGCTCCAATCAACCCACAAATTAATGCTCCCATTAATAAAATGTAAGTGTCCTTTGAACCCGTAATTAAAAAAGCAATTGCGATTCCTGGTAAGGCTGCGTGCGAAATTGCATCTCCTAACAGACTTTGCTTTCGAAGCACTGCAAAACTCCCTAACATCCCGCAAATAGCCCCCAACACCGCAGTCCCCAACGTAATAGTTCGCAGGGTATAATCGGTCCAGAGTAGATTAAAATATTCAATCATAATAGTCGGTAGTCTATAGTTTGTAGACGGTAGTGAGTTTAGTTATAATTTTAATAACAAGCCTATTCATAAAGACTCATTTTTACAGACTAAAGCCTAGCCGTCAACCAACTATTTCTTTTTAAGATATTTTTGAAGTGAAACTGTCATTTTAGCTAATTCTGATGGTTTATTTCTTGTGTTTTATCATCTTCTTTAGTTATAAAACCTTGCCTTTTGACAATAGTTGAGCAGACCAAACATTCTTTTATAGAATCCCACGCCATTTGTAAATACATATGAAATTGAGGATCGGTATCCCCCGCACCTTCAGCAATATTTAATGGGATAGAAACTGAAGCTCTTTTATCTTGGGATGTCAAACCATATAATTCATACTTCGGAAACTTCTTAGTCATAGCATTTACATCATCCACGAAATCTAAAGACTTTTGATACACAGTCAACTCTTCAAACTTAAATTTTGAACTTTCCATATTATATCATTTTTACAATTTACATTCTTACAACTACCGACTACTATCTACCGACTAAAGCCCTTATCCTCTATTTATTAACCGCCACCTTGTAATTAATCCCGTAGGTTTTTGTCAGGTTATCATCATTAAAAATATCTTTCACGGGGCCTGTTGCAATTTTCTTCACGTTTAAAAAAGTCACCCAATCAAAATATTCTGGAACGGTCTGGAGATCGTGATGAACTACAACGAGAGTTTTACCGGCTTTTCGTAATTCTTTTAAAATATTGATAATTGCAATTTCCGTTGTGGCATCCACACCTTGAAAAGGTTCGTCCATAAAGTATATAGAAGCGTTTTGAACTAAAGCTCGTGCCAAGAATATTCGCTGTTGCTGTCCTCCACTTAACTGACTAATTTGCCTACTTTTAAATGAAAGCATGCCCACCTTTTCCAAGGCTTCCAGAGCAGCTTTCTTTTCTTTTTGTCCAGGGCGTTTTATCCAACCTAAACTGCCATAGGTACCCATTAGCACTACATCTAAGGCTGTTGTAGGAAAATCCCAATCTACACTTCCTTTTTGAGGCACATAAGCTACAAGCTTACGTTGCTTATCGTAAGGTTTTCCAAAAATTGAAATACTCCCTGCAATGGGCTTTATTATCCCTAAAATAGATTTAATTAAAGTGGATTTTCCCGCACCATTAGGGCCTACTATAGCCATTAGCACACCTTCGGGTACCTCCAGATCTATATCCCATAGTACAGGTTTATAGTTGTAAGCAACCGTGAGGTCGTCAACACTTATCGCTAATTTTTCATTCATATTATTTAAATATTTAGGCCAATTCTTCAGCAAGATCAGAACATCGCAAGAAGGCCCGCGACCAAGTCTTGAACTACTTTTCTATACTTAAAGAATCCATTTTCATTGATTTCGTTTTCGTTTTCGTTTTCGATTTCAAAACTATCGCAGCGCTTCCACTATTGTATTCACATTGTATTTAAACATTCCAATATATGTTCCTTCTTCGGTCCCTGGATTTCCAAGAGCATCACTATATAAAGACCCTCCAATAGTGACATCGTGATTTTTTGAAAGAACGGCTTCACGAAGGGCTTCAATAGTACGACGCGGAACAGAACTTTCTATGAAAATCGCTTTAACTTTATTGTTGATAATAAAATCTGATAGTTTTTGAACATCTTGCACTCCAGCTTCTGTAGCTGTAGAAAGTCCTTGAAGACCTACCACTTCAAAGCCGTATTTATTTCCGAAGTAATTAAAAGCGTCGTGAGCCGTCACTAATATTCTTTTCTCCTTCGGAAGGGTTTCAATCTTGTCTTTGACTTCAATTTCTAACGCATCGAGTTTTTCTTGATAAACCCGATTGTTTTCACTGAAATAATCTAATTTTTCTGGATGTGCTTCAGATAGTACGTCAGTTACTTTATTCGCAAACTGCTTAAAAAACTGAATATTAAACCAAACGTGTGGATCGTAATTGGAAGCAAATAATTTGGAGGAAATCAATTCGTCTTTATTAATGAACTCCCCCAACCCGATAGTTTTTTTACCACTAGCTTCCATTCGCTCAAATACATCTACTAGTTTTCCTTCTAAATGCAAACCGCTGTAAAATATTATCTCGGCATTGTAGAGTTTTGAAACATCGCCTTCACTTGCTTTATATAAATGCGGATCTACTCCAGCGCCCATCAAACCCTCCACCTGAACGGCATCACCACCAATATTTTTCACTAAATCGGTAAGCATAGTTGTAGTAGTTACCACTTTAATTTTACCATTATCCTCCGCAGCATTTTTGCAGCCAAAGAGAAGTATAGCTAAACCGATTATTAAAATTTTCTTCATTATTTATAATATTTTTTGAGCTATTTTATATAGTAAACAAACCTTAACTTGTCTGTACGTACAGGTTATCGGCAATTGTTTTTGATATAAAGAAGTTTTCATTTTGAACTTCAATAACCATTGAGCCATCAAAAAATTCTTTCCCCATTACCGTAATTCTTGTGCCTATACTGATATTTTTTTTATCTAAGTATTGCAAAAACTCCCCTGAGCTTTCTTTAACACCAACACAAATACCTATTTGATTTTTCTTTAATTCGGAAAGCAGCTTTTTCTCTGTTCGCTTCATTACTCCCTGCTCGTTTGGAATAGGATCCCCGTGAGGATCGAAGTCTGGGTTCCCCAAAAAATCGTCTAAACGATTAATTAATTCCTCACTTTTAATATGCTCTAATTGTTCAGCAATGTCGTGAACTTCATCCCAATGAAAATTGAGCTTTTCAACTAAAAAAACCTCCCAAAGTCGATGTTTTCTAATTACATCTGCAGCAATTTTTCTACCTTTTTCAGTTAGCTGAGCTCCTTTATATCGTTTGTAAACAAGCATTTTCTTTTCAGCCAGTTTTTGAACCATATCAGTCACCGACGAAGGTTTTGTTTCCATACTCTCTGCAATAGCATTAGTACTAACTTCTCCTTGGCTTTCTAGTTCTAAATGAAAAATCGCCTTTAAATAGTTTTCTTCCGCAAAAGTCATAACAAAATTAAGTTTATGCAAAGATATAATTTTTTTGGTTTAAAAAATATATTTAGATTAATCTAAAAGTTGTAGTCTAATGATGCTCATTTGCTTCTATTACACAGTAAATTCAAGTTCAAAATACTCACTGTATTCACTATCCAAAACATCAAAAATGTGTATATTGATTTTTTAATTTAAAAACTTGATCGACTTGAAAAACTCTTATTTAAACCTTGAATTAATCTCTTATAATTCAACTAATAATACCTCTAAGGACGCAGCAAAGGTTGTTTTCATTTCTGAAGAAAAACAATTGGAGAAGCACAATCTAAATTCTTCGTTATCGAAAAAGATTACTTCAATTTTCAAAAATGAAAAAGATGAAATTATTACCACATTTGAAGATTCACAAAGCTTTTGGGTGATTGCTACCACTGACGATGCTGAAAAAAATAGAAAACTCGGAATTTCTCTTTACAAAGCATTAGCAAAAGAAAATTCTGAAATTTCTATTCTGGAAGGCTTAAACAGTTTGACAGATAAGTCAAAAAACTCCTTTTTAGAAGGTCTACTTATGGGGAGTTATAAATTCAACCCTTACCTTAAAAAGAAAGAAAACAAAGAATTGAAAGTTTATGTTTCAAATGACGAATTTTCCGAAACCTCTCTCACTCAAGTAACTAATTTAATTAACGGGGTTGCATTAACTCGAACATTAGTAAATGAGCCGCCAAATAAATTGGATTCGGTTATGTTTTCTGAAAGAATAGCTGAAGCAGGAAAAAAGTACGGTTTTGACGTTGAAGTTCTTCAAAAGGATAAAATAGTGGAATTAGGTATGGGCGGACTTTTGGGTGTAAACCAAGGTTCGGAAGTTCCTCCTACTTTTAACATTATGACCTATAAACCTAAGAATGCAAGTAATAAGCAACCGCTTGTTCTGGTAGGTAAAGGTGTGACTTTCGACACTGGAGGGTATTCCTTAAAAACGGGAGGACATATGTCTACTATGAAATCGGATATGGGTGGAGCAGCAACTGTGGCTGGAATAATGGCAGCTGTAGCTAAAAATGAACTTCCATATTATGTAATTGGACTTGTACCTGCTACTGATAATAAAATCGATGGAAAAGCGCTTTTAGTGGATGATGTTATCACAATGATGGATGGCACCACGGTAGAAATTCAAAACACAGATGCTGAAGGTAGACTTATTTTAGCAGACGCTTTATCTTATGCCAAACAATATAAACCTGAACTTGTAGTGGATATGGCAACCTTAACCGGTGCAGCTGCGGCCATTACTGGACCTTTTGGAATAGCCATGGCTGGAAATAAGCAGGAGAAAATGGATGAATTAAAACAAGCCGGAGAAAACACCTACGAACGTCTTATTCAGCTACCGTTTTGGAAAGAGTTTGAAGAACTTCTTAAGAGTGATGTTGCCGATTTAAAAAACATTGGAGGTCCAGTAGGGGGTGCTAGTACAGCGGGGAAATTTCTAGAGCACTTTACTGATTACGATTGGATACACTTAGACATCGCTGGTCCTGCATTCTTAAAAGATGCGCAAGGTTCTAATCCTTCGGGAGGAACTGGAGTTGGTGTTCGACTTTTATACGATTTTATAAAGTTGAGAGCTAAAGAAGGTAATTAAGATGAAGTTTTAATTTTTGATTTCTGACTCTTTAGGAATTATAAAACTTTGGTGGTTTGAAAAAAGATGATGATAAAATAAAAGCTTTGCGATGGAGCTATGAAATAGTTGCCTCAGAGAAACTTGGTTCCATTAAAGATCGATCGTATGAAGAGCTAAAAGAAAAATTAGCTGGTTATTTGAACTCTTTAATGTTAAGCGATTATAATAAACTAATAGCTATTTTATATCGAATTGATATTTCACAAGAAAAAGCTGTGGCCGCACTTGCCGAAAATGCAGAAAAAGAATCTGCCGGAGAAACTTTGGCGCGTTTGATAATTGAAAGACAACTGGAAAAAGAAAAAACGAGGAGGAAATATAGAAGTTTTTAATTGTAGAGAATTAATTTCTATAAGCGAATGTTCGCTTTTAATAGAAGAAATCTCGGCAAAAGTTGATATTCGGATTTAAAAATTCCTGTATCGTCAATATTGATGTTTCTAAAAGTTTTGGTGTTCAACAGGTTTTTTCCAACCAATGATAAAGAAAGTCTGTTTTTTATGATTTGATACTTCCCTTCAAAGTCCATAAAGTAATAGGTATTATTATCTTTATCCAAATTTGAAAAATAATTCCTAGACGAATTCAAAGAGAGATTTAGCTTTTCCAATGGCTGGTACACTATATCCAAAAAGGTTCGGTTTGTAATATTTTTCTGTTTTATGGTGGTTTTGTATTCGCTATTAAACCATTCTGTTCCAATATGGAAATTGAGTGGCCCTATAAAAGCAGATCTTAATTCGCCGCCATAATTAAAGGTTGAAGAGCTTACCTTTCGCAAATTACCATTTAAGCTATTCTGAAAATTCTGTTTGTTATATCCCAATTTCAGTTTTATGTTTGAAGCTAACCACTGGAGATAAATATTGGAATCTGTCTGGAAACTTATAAAATCCTTATCCTTTAAACGTATTAATTCATTTAAAGTGTAGTCTGGCGTAATCACCGATTTAGAACCGAGGTAATCATAATTTTTCACATAGATAAATGAAGTGTTCGCATAAAAAACACTTAATATAGTGCCTAAGGTATAATTTAAATAGAAGGTACTGGATCTTAAAGGTTCAATATTTTCCAAGCCCTTTGAAAATCGATTGTATTGGATAAGTACATATCCATTCTGAACACTTCTTAAGGAGGGGTTTTTGCTTTCATATTTAAAAAAGGAAAGAATGCGGTTGGTTTTGTTCAATTCCCAGTCTACAGTTATTTTTGGATTGATAAAGAATGGTGATGAATCAAGGTTTTGATCCTCAGCTTCTAGATGGTTAAAGTGCTTTGCGAAATGTACATTCCCCGTAAGCGCCACCGAACCCAATTTTAATCGATACGACGGTTCAAAAAAGATATTGAATTCTTTATATTTTGAATTATTCTGAAACTCTTCGGGTTTTTTATCAATACCGTCAAGCTTAAAAACAGAGTTATAGTCGTTATAAGTATAATCCAAGCCAACTTTTGCTTCCCACAAATCATTATTTGTTCTTCTAGTAAATAAACCGGCATCAAAACCGGCAGTATTTAAAGCCTGCCTACTTTCTTGGAAAACGCCGATAATTTGATTGTCATTCTGAAATAAATCCTCAAACAAAAATCGATTGTTCCCATAGTTTTGCGGATTATCCGAATGAACATAATATCCATTTATAAGCAGGGCTTGATTCGCTTTTAATTTGTTGATGTATTTAAATCTTTGATCTATTGTAAATGGATCTTCGTTTAAGTTTTCATTGGAAAGATCTGAGTTAAACTGGAGCGAAGTATTGGTTCGAGTACGATTGCCACTGTATTTTCCAGAATATTCTATTATTTCGGTTTTGGATTTGTCATAGGTTAATTGTGTGTTTGCAAATCCTGAGAATGTTTTTCCGTAAAGTCTATAATCTTCTGTGGTAGTAAAATCTCCTGTCGGTAAAAAATAGGTATCCGTAGATTTTCGGAAGAAATCGTTTTCGTCCCAATTTAAGAACCCGATGGTCTTTAATTTTAATTTTGGGCTTATGGTATAAATATCGCTTAGGGAGGCCATTTCGGCATTGTTGAAATTGGTACGCTCCTCGCCAACATCTGGTTTGTGATTTATCAAGTTAATAAATGATGCTGCTGTTTGAGTCTTCGCTGTACTGCCAAGTTCATTTCCTTCTCCCGAATCCATCATTTCCGAAAGGGCTGCCGTGGTCTCTAAACCAACATTGTTGAAATTGGTAAAGCCATAAAATTTATCTTTTTTTCTAAAGGAAATAATATTTGCACTGGCATCATACCTATTTTCGGAAGCAAGACCATAACCAGGTTTTAAGGAACCGAACAACTTATTTTTCACATTGTTCTTTAAGGTAAGATTAAGCGCCACTCGGTCGCTATCCTCAATCCCTTTTAATAATCGGTTATTAGAATATTTTTCATAAACCTCAACTTTATTAATTACCGTCGCATCTAGGTTTTTGGTAAGCAGTTTATATCCTTTTTCAAAAAGATCGTCGCCCTCAATCATCACTTTTTCAACTTCCTTGCCTCCTATTTTTATTTTACCATCACCATCCACATTAATTCCAGGGATGTTTTTTAGTAAATCTTCCACCGTTTCTTCATTTCCTTTTTTAAAGGCGTCTGCCTTAAAAATAATAGTGTCTTTTTTTATGGTTATTGCCTTTTCAGAATTTATTATTACCTCGTCCAGTGAAAAGGTCTCTTCTTTTAAAACCACGTTGAGATTGTAGTTTTTACCTTTTTCTAAGGAGAGCACTTCTGTCTTTTTTTGAAACGAAATGGAACTAAATGTCAGTTCAAAATTGCCAACTTTATCCGTTATTAGTTCATAGCTACCATTTTCTTGTGTAGTGGTAAAAGCAATTATGCCATCCTCATTTTGAGCTTTTAAAAAAACATTTACATAGGGAATGGGTTTTTGTAAAGTATTTGAAACCGTTCCAGAAACAAGGCTTTGGGAATAAGCAAAATTGCCCGATAACGAAAGTACCAGGCAATTTATAATCAATATGAAATATTTCTTTATTCTGTGTCCCACTCGTATTCTAATTCAATACCATTTCTTTTGATTTCAGATGAAACAAGTTTTGCACCTTTAGGTAAGCGTGCACGCATCGCCTGTATAACAGTAGATGATGCCTTGTTAGATTTTTCAATAAACTCTCGATATTCAAGAATAGTATCAACAGAAGGTTTTTGAACTTTACTCTCTGCATTTTTAAATGGTATTTGTATATGTTCTGAGCTAAAATATACTTCGCCTGTTAAATCATAAACTTCCAGAATCAAGCCTGGTAACCCACTAAATTTCCACGGACCGAAAGAGAGCGGTATTTCACTTGTAAACCAAGCTTCATAATTTCTGCCTCTGAAAGTTGTAGTAGCTTTTTGACAATTATAGCCAGATATACCTTTAAATTCATCGAGCAATACCCACTTTATAGAAGCGTTGTCATCATAAAGATAGTACTTTAGAACACTGTTATTATATATTGGTTCTCTACATGTTATTGTACGACTATGTAAATTATTATAATATAAATTTCCAATTTCATCCGTCCCTACTTTAATGTTTATTTCAACATTTCTATTATTTCCTGCATCTTCTTTTGTATTTTGATCTTTCTCGGTTTTATTATTACGTTTTAGCTGAGGTAAATAAATAGAAGCATCTTTAGTAAAAAAAAGATTATTCTTAGTTTTGTTAACTTGACCTCCACCAAAATTCAATACCGATGAATAGACAATTTTTCCTGTTTGTGCATAAGAAACCGAAACGATTAAAAAAAATAATAAAAAATATTTCATACTAGATATTTAGCATGGAAGTGTAAAAGTTTCTACAATCACTTCTATCCAAGTACCGTGATTAATTGTCGTAATAACGGTTACTAAAATTTCACAATTATCGGAAATTAAATTTTCTGTTTCTGTAATTAATTCAATCCGATCAGTTTTTTCATTGTTTTCTATTAAAGTACTATTTGCTGCAAATGCTCCCAATGAAAACAAACAAATTGCTAATGTTTAAAACTAAAGATTTATATTCAGTTATGTTGCAACTGTGTAAACATATCCTTTTTTTTTACAAAAACAAAAATTTTTAACACTTTTTTATGATTTATTTTAAAACCCGCGCTCCTTCTGAATCTGCTCGTAAGCCTCCTGCACTTTCCTAAATTTTTCTTCACCCCCTTTTCGGTGGGCTTCGTCTAGGTGTGTAAGTTTATCGGGATGATATTTTTTCACCATGGTGCGGTAGGCCGTTTTAATTTCGGCAGCGGTTGCATTTCGGTCTATTTCTAGAATTTTATAGGCGCTGTCCGGATTTTTAAAGAACATCGCTTTTATACTTTCAAAATCACGTGCATGGACTCCTAAAAAACCAGCAATCCTATTTATTTCATTTACTTCGGCCGTTGAAACAGTACCGTCTGCATTGGCAATACTGAACAAAAAATGAAGAATCTGCAATCTACTTTCATAACGCGTCCGTTGGCGTAGAAGCGTGCCGATAGTTTGGGCAGAAATCTCTCTGTTTTTAATTACTTCGTTAAAAACTCTAAAAGTGGCATTTGCCCGATCTTTCCCGTAAGCTTGAACAAAATACTGCCTTACAAAGTCTAACTCTGTCTGACTAACTTTCCCGTCGGCCTTAATCACTAATGAAGCTAAGGAAAGTAAGTTTAACTCAAAATCGGCTGGCGTAACTTGTTGGCGTGTAGATCCAAAAGAAGTTTGAAAAGTTTTACCTCTTACGCTTATGTTATCCAAGAGACTTCCAATAAAAAATCCTGCAATTGCACCTGGAAAACGGTATAAAAAATAACCTAAAACGGCTAATAACCAACGAAGCATAAACGTGAATTTTGTTTTTTTGAAGCGACAAAAGTACTGAATTAAAAAAACAAAACTCAAATTTCAAATAAAGGAAAACCACCAAACTTCAAAACCCAAAATCCAAATAAGTATAAAATTCTAAAAAATATCACTATTTAAGATTTTCTAGACCTTTAAAGTTTCGAGATTACAATTTGGGATTTTTTGGGATTTGGATTTTGTTATTTGGAACTTTTCTAGATAAGAATTAGTATCTTTGCATCAAAAATTTAATACACTTAAAAAAAGAAATATTATGTACCCAGCAGAACTAGTAAAACCAATGCGTGAGGACCTAACTAAAGTAGGTTTTTCCGAATTATATACAGCAAACGACGTTGAAGAAGCACTAAAAAAAGAAGGAACTACTTTAGTAGTTGTTAACTCTGTTTGCGGATGTGCAGCTGCTAATGCTCGTCCAGGTGCTGCTATGTCTCTTCAAAACGATAAAAAACCAGATAACCTTGTAACTGTATTTGCAGGAGTTGACCGTGAAGCTGTAGATGCTGCAAGAGCACAAATGGTTCCTTTCCCTCCTAGCTCACCATCTATGGCATTATTCAAAAATGGTGAATTAGTACATATGTTAGAGCGTCATCACATTGAAGGGAGACCAGCTGATATGATTGCTGAAAACCTTAAAAATGCATATAACGAATATTGCTAAACAGAAATACATCCGGTGATTAAGCTGAACAAACCCTTAACCATAGTTATAGGCATTTTAGCTTTGGGAGCATAGCTTACAACTTGTATGAAAACCCTAGTGTTTCGTATTTGTTAGGGAAGGAAGTAAACAACTGGCTTTATAGAGGCTTTTGGCTACTAATTATTATCGTTAGCGTTTATAATTATATTTATTTAGACCGAAACACACTAAAGAACAAGTCGAAGTCCAAAAAATAAAGTTTTTCAAAAAGGAGAACTGAAAATAAGCGAATACAAAAACCGTCTTAATTAAGGCGGTTTTCTTACTTTTGACAACCAATGAAAACACTTTTAAAAATTATTAGTTATCCTTTTACAGTATTGTTTTACCTGCTTTTCGGTATTACAATATTGATTTTTCACCCTATTCAATGGGTTGCTTTTAATTGGTTTGGATACTCAGCACATAAAAAAACTGTCGATATTTTTAACTGGACAATCCTGCGTTGTCTGCACGCTGTTGGAACTAGATTTCACGTTGAGACAAGTGATAATATTCCTATTAACGTTCCTATAATAATTGTTTCCAATCATCAAAGTATGTGGGATATTTCGCCGATAAGTTGGTACTTGCGAAGGTATCACCCTAAGTTTATTTCAAAAATAGAATTGGGTAAAGGAATCCCTTCTATTTCCTACAATTTGCGTCATGGGGGCTCGATTTTAATTGACAGAAAAAATCCGAGACAAGCTATTGTTGAAATGGTTAAGTTTTCAAAATATCTTCAACAGCACAATAGAAGTGGAGTTATATTTCCTGAAGGAACACGAAGTAAAACCGGAGTTCCAAAGCCATTTAGAAGAACTGGATTGCAAACCCTTTTCAAAAAAATCCCTGAAGGTTATGTAGTTCCCGTTACTATCAATAATTCTTGGAAATTACAGCGCAACGGGATGTTCCCAATTCAAATGGGGGTTTGTTTAGAGCTAATTGCCCACCCAGCATTAAAAATTTCGGATTATGAAGTTGAGGCCCTAATCGACCAGGTGGAAGAGACTGTGGTGTCAAAGATTCATAAATAAATGCTAGTGTTTTTTGAAAAGAAGCTAGACTCGCTCTGCCGCTAGAGCCTAGAAATTAAACATAGAAACACTTAAATTATCGTATTTAAATGATGAATACGAAGAAAACCTACAATCTCCTTCCCAAGATTGCTACCTATTGTTTACACTTTGATTAATTCTTAAAATAATGACTTCAACATCCATTTTCGACGACGCTTCAGTAGAAGAAATAATCCGCAATACAATTGCATTTGTTAAGGATGAATTGAAAGATGCAGAAGGCGGACACGATTGGTTTCATATTGAAAGGGTTTACAAAAATTCAATACATATTTCCGAAGGCGAAAAAGTTGATAAAATTGTAGTTGCCTTAGGAGCTTTGCTTCACGATATAGCCGACTCAAAATTTCACAATGGAGATGATACTGTTGGGCCAAAAAAAGCGAGAGAGTTTTTAAAAACCCAAAACGTTGGCGAAGAAATCATCGAGCACGTGGTGAAAATCATAGAAAATGTTTCATTTAGTGGAGGTAATAAAACTCAGGAATTCACTTCCCTAGAACTCGAAGTTGTACAAGATGCAGATAGATTAGACGCCCTAGGAGCAATTGGAATCGCTCGTACTTTTAATTACGGAGGTTTCAAGAATAGAAAACTCTACGACCCCGAAATAACGCCAAAATTAAATATGTCTCCTTCGGAATACAAAGCCTCTAACGCTCCCACTATTAACCATTTCTACGAAAAACTTTTGCTTCTAAAAGATAGAATGAACACCGAAACCGGACGTAAAATTGCGATAGAAAGACACGTGTTTATGGAAACATTTCTGGCACAATTCTACGCAGAATGGAATGGTAAAAAATAAAACTATGTGTCCTCTGTGTCTCTGCGGTGAAATAATTACCGCAAAGGCGTGAAGAACGCAAAGAAATGAAAAAAACCTATCAAACTTGACGTCCAATAGGTTTTATAATTTCAGGATTTTTTTAGTCTTAAGTCCTACGTCTTATAGCGCAGCGGTCTTAAGTCTACTTCAAGTGCTGAGCAAAAAAGCCCATCATCGCCTTATAAAAATCCAAGCGGTTCTCTTCTTTAGCAAAACCATGTCCCTCATCGTATTTTACCATATAAGGCACTTCCACACCTTTACTGCGTAAACTCTCAACAATTTGGTCGGCTTCATCGATGTTTACTCTTGGGTCGTTAGCTCCTTGGACAACGAAAAGTGGTTTCGTAATTTTATCTACGTGCAAAGCTGGAGAGATTTCATCCATAATAGCTTTTTCTTCTGGGATTTCTGGGTTGTACCAGATTTTGTATAACAACTCGCGATATTTTTCCCAGTATGGAGGGATAGTGCCCATAAAAGTATGAAGGTTACTAACTCCAACATAGTCAACTCCACAAGCATATTTTTCTGGAGTTTTTGTCATTCCTCTTAATACTGCATACCCACCGTGACTTCCGCCGTAAATTGCAACGCGATCTTTATCTACCCAGCCTTGAGCAATTGCGTAATCTACACCGTCTTCTACATCGTCCATTGCCTTACGTCCTATCTGACCAAAACCAGCTTTTAGGAATTCTTTTCCATAACCACCCGAAACTCTAAAATTAACGTGTAATGTGGCATAACCCCTGCTTGCAAATAATTGTGCTTCTGGATTAAAGCCCCAGTAATCTCTAATGCCTTGTGGTCCTCCGTGAGGATTTACTATTAATGGCAATTTTTGACCTTTTTTATAATCTGCAGGTAAAGTGATGTAGCCATACAAAGTAAGTCCATCGCGACTTTGAAATTTAATTGGCTTCATAGTAGCCATATCTTCAGCTTTAAGATGTGGTAAAAGCTTGTATAATAGTGTTACTGTATCCTTTTCAACATCATAAATATAGTACTCCCCTACAATTTTATCACTTGTTACAGCAATCATATACTGAGATTCATCATCTGTTTTTCCTATGGTGAAAAATTGCTTTTCTCCAAATTCCTTTTTTAAACGAGCATATATCTTTTTATAGGTTTCGCTCACTGGTTTAACAACTGTTTTCTCCCCCGTGTAGCTGAAGTAATCTATTTCATAGTTTCTCTTTCTTGAAAGCGAAACACCCGACACATCAAATGTATCGTTACTGAAAAGTGTTTTAAGCTTCTTATTTGCTTTTAAGTCGTAAAGTTGGATTTCAATTTTATCGCCATCTAGGTTTGAAATTACATAAGCGTCATCAGGATTTTCGGTAGCTGGGTTAAATGAGATAATTCCAAATGTATCTCCAAACTCTGTAAGCTTTACACGTTTAAATTCTCCATCAATTTTATAAAGTAATTCCATATTAATACCATCTACAATTCTATTGATGGCGCGTAGGTTTCCTTTTCTATCAAAATCGTAAGAACTTACAGGTGGATCACCGGCTTTTACGGTATATAGCTTCGTAACTTCACCTGTATTAATATTTAGACGGTAAGGCTCCTCTTGCTGCGGATTGTCTTTATTCATCTGAACAATCACGTGATCTTCATCTTCTTTCAAGGATTCAATAATATTTACCTTTACCCCTTCAAAAGGTGTTAATTCACTTTTATTCTCTCCCGTTACATCCACTCCATAAACGTGGTGATTTTCATCTCCACCTTTATCCTGCATGTATAGAATTCTGTTATTATTTGCCCAGAAAAAGCCGCGAATTACATCTTCATCTTGTTTAATAAGTAACGTTTCTTTTTGGGTAGCGGTTTCTTTTAAATACAAATCTCGTTCTCCAGTTTCTCTTCGCTTTAAGTAGCTAATAAACTTGCCGTCTGGTGAAAGTTGAAAAGAATAAGCTTCAGGAGTTTTAAAATAATCTTCAACAGAATATTTAAAATTTCCTTTAGACTTTGCCGTTAGTTTCGCCAATTCCTCATCGGTTGATGGGAGCGCTGTATTTCCTGGTTTTGTTTTTACTGTTTTCTTCAAGGTTAATGGATATTTTTGTCCCATTTGTTCAAAAGTTCCTTCAATAGTTTCTCCAGAAACTGCACCAGTATAGGTGAGACCCATTTTGGCGGAAGTAATGGTAACATTTTCGTCTTGCAAAACTACAGAATCAAGTTCTATTCCGCTTGCTCCTTGCATAGGAACATCCAGGGTTGCCCTATGCCCATCATCTGTAGGATAAATGTTGAAAATAAGCTCCATCTGCATTCCCTGAACTTCAAGAGTTCCGCTGTATGCTCCGTCTAATTTTTGCGCATTTACAGTTCCTACTAAAAATAGCATTGTAAGTGCGATTGAAAACTTCAATATTGTTGTCATAAGTGTTTGGTTTAAAATATTAGTTTGATTGAAAGGTAAATAGTTACGCCTATAATTACGCCAATGGCAAATTTTATTAGTTGAATGCGTCTTGCTGTCTTGTTCTTCATCATATTTTATTTTTAATTATATAGTCACCTTGCCAATGCTTGACAATCGAAATTGAGTTACCATTGGTTTTCATTATTACTCGTGATGAGATTTCAATTTTAGGGTTTTGTGCGTTCATATTACGAAGTTTTAGTTGTTGATTTCTAAAACAAAGCTGCGACACAAAACACTATAATAAAAGGTAAGCATCCCCAGATTTAGGAAAATAGGGATGTTTTGAAACGTGTAAGATAATGAAAATGAAGGTTATAAGGTTTGTTTCAGTGATTCCGAAGTAGACGGAATTCAACAACCCTATATTTATAAATTTCGGGTTGAAATGGGGTTTTTAGGCGATATTCTTGATTTCTTTAATGTAAAAAGAAGGGTTTAATCCTGTATCTTTTTTGAAGTATTTGGTAAAAGAATCTGCCGATTTATAACCTACTTCTTCAGCGATGGATTGAATAGAATACGACCTGAAAATTACATCGTTTTTAAGACGAAGTATAGCGTAATTGATGCGAAGATCATTGATGTATGTATTGAAGTTTTTTCCGTAATGTGAATTTATAACTTTAGAAAGATAAGAAGTATTTGTGCCTATTTTCTTGGCAACATTATAGGAGCTACATTCTTGCTTTAAGAAATATTCCTGCTTTTCAAGTTTTTTAAGACCATCTAGAATATGTTGCTTAATGTCTTCAGGTACATCATTACTGTTTTTTTCTTCTAAATCCTCATCCTTCGTATCTATAATTTCATCCGATTGCTTGGCAGCTTCAATTTTGGCCAGTAATTGCTCGAATTTAAACTCATTTGCCTTTTTGTTTTTATAAAAGCGAAGTAAAACGAAAAGTAGAATTAGTATTACTAGGGATGCGCTTAACATTAAATAGTTAAGGTAGGATTGCTTGTTTTCTTTTTCGGTTATAAGCGAATTGACTTCATTTCTAAAAGCTTCTCTTTCATTTTCTAATAGTGATTTTTTAGCACTGTCCTTGAGTTCAGTTTGTTTTTCTTTAGAAGTGAGATATTTTTCAAAATAGAAACTCGCTCTTTCAAAATTTCCTGTTTGTTTATAGGCTTCGGCAAGTTTCTCATAATAATCTTTCATAAAGCCTTCTTCAACAGAAGTAACATTATAATCATCCAAACCCTTCTGTAAAATTTCGCTAGATAAGTGATAATTACCTTCTGCCAATTCAATTTTACCTATAAGATAGGCGTAGTTTATTTTTATAAGATCGTATTCGGTTGGGCAAACATCAAAATATTTGTGATAGAGTTTTTTAGCCTCTTTAAAACGTTTTTCTGTATAAGCAATCTCAGCTTCTGCAGCATACGAAAAAGCCATATAGCATGTGTCTAAATCCTTTTCAGAAAATTGTTTTATTTTATCGACATATAATTTTGCCGAATCTACTTTTTCCAGCTCGAGGTAAGAATTTGATAAGTAAAAACTTATCATGGCTATTTTTGAGTTTATAGATTTTTGTGTGAAAGTTGAATCTGCCGTTTTATTTTCAAAGAAATCAAGCGATTTTTTACGAATATTTATTGCCTTTCTAGTATCGCCACTAACATCAAGAACGGAAGCAATTTTATTATAGGCTATCTGTTTATAAAAATTACTTTTATACGTTTCAGCCAACTGAAGAAGATCTTCATAATACTCCAATTGTGTTGAAACATCACTAACTACCAATTGCAAATCCGACAAATAGGCCAGTGACTCCATTTCTTGTTCGCGCAAGTTATGTTTTTGGGCAAAATGCATATTTTTTTCAGACTGTTCGCTAGACTCTTTAAACATTCTGTTGTGATAATAGGAAACGGCAATAGCGTTTAGACCAACCCATTCATTTATTAAGTCATTCTCTCGTTGACTTTTTAGAATATAAGCATTTGCAGCAGTGATGGTTCTATCTACGTCGGTATATGAATATTTATGTATTGTATCGTTAATACTATCGAAAGATAGATGTGAAAATTCACCTTCCGATTGAGAAAGTGAAGTTGATATTGAAAGTACTATTAAAATAGCAGAACAGAAAAATTTCATTTTTGCTAAAAGTAAGGCGTAAATATACTAAAGCAAACAGAAAATATTTGTAATAATGTTACAGATTACACAGTTTATAAAATAACAATTAAAGAATATTGTAATAAAACGTTTTTCTATTAAGATTAAGATGAATACAAAATTAGAACAACTTCAACTGTGGATTTTTAAGTTCTAGAAAGTGAGATGTATCTAACTTCTTTTTTGATTTACCTTTTAGATATCGATTTTTAGCTATTGCCATAGTGTTTTTAACTTGGTTGCTAATAGTTCCTTCTCCTTTAATACGTCTTCCCCAATTACTGTCGTTTAGACTTCCTCCGTGACATTCAGCAATTTGATTCAAAATGCGTTCTGCTTTATCGGGGATAGTTTTATACGCCCAGTCTTTAAAAATTTCAGCAATTTGTCCGTTCAATCTTACAATAGTATAATTCACATCAACCGCTCCAAGTTCTGCTACTTTCTTAACTAGTGGTAGAATTTCATGACTGTTTAATGAAGGGATTATCGGGGCCATCATTACCCTTACTGGAATGCCATTTTCAGATAAAACTTTAACTGCTTTTAACCGTTGTTTGATACTGGCCGTGCGAGGTTCCAATAATCTTCTAGTGTCTTCGGAAAGCGACGTAATAGAAATATTAACTTGAATTATATTCAGTTTTGCCATTTCCTTCAGTATGTCTAAATCACGAAGAATCAATGAATTTTTAGTGATTATTCCTGTAGGATGTTTCCATTTCAACATTATTTCTAAACACTTTCTTGTTATTTCGAGTTTGCGTTCAAGAGGCTGATAACAATCGGTATTTCCAGAGAAAACAATAGTATCACCTTCCCAATTTTTGGAAGTTATTTTCTCTTCTAAAAGTTGCGGTGCATTTTTTTTAAAAAGAATTTTTCGTTCAAAATCCAACCCAGCACCATAACCCCAATATTCGTGACTATTCCTTGCATAGCAATAAACACAACCGTGTTCGCAACCTTGGTAAGGGTTTGCAGAAAACCCCATTCCAACATCGGGACTATTTACTTCTTAAGTTTGATTTTTACTAAATAAGTTAATTTTAAGTATTAATCAGAAAGAACAAAAGAGCGGAGTAAGGTTACTATATACGGTGAAGCTTTAGACTTCGACAACATTGATAATCC